>NZ_JBQFZK010000004.1:0-218283 GCF_056542185.1 Ruegeria sp. AE4
AACCTCAACCTCAGATGCCCACCGTCTCTCCGGTGCGTCTCAACCGTCTTTCCAGTCCGTCAGGCCAACCTCAGTTGCGCCGGTGAAGGGGTATTTACGGATTAGGCTTCCGACCTGCAACCCCCATTTTGAAAAAACTTCACATTTCTCACAACGAATTTAATTAAATAAAATAAATCAGTTACTTAGTGGTTGTTTCGCGATTTTCGTCGGCCATTTCAGGTGAGGGCTCATCAGAAGAAGAGGGTGAAATCTGCACTTTGGCTGGAATCGTCGACCCCGACAGCAAACGACGACATCGATATCTATCTTGAGTCTTTCGATCGGCGCGGGCGCACCCTTTCGCTGAATGTCGAAGATCACATGAAAACTGACTTCAGGTCACAATTGTTTTTTCACTCAATTGACGCAGTCTCAGGAAAGCCTGGCTCGGATGGCGAACAGCGGACCGGCGCAAAATGGTTCTGATAGTAGGAAAGCCAGCATGCAGTTCGACTATATCATCGTGGGCGGCGGGTCGGCAGGATCCGTTCTTGCAAACCGCCTTACCGAGAACCCGGCTTCACGCGTTTGCCTGCTCGAAGCTGGTGGGAACGGAAACGGTCTGACTGTCAGGGTGCCGGCAGCTGTCGTGGCAGCCCTTCCGGGACGACCCAAAATAAACAACTGGGCTTTTGAAACCATACCGCAACGCGGGCTGAACGGACGCCGGGGATATCAACCCCGCGGCAAAGCACTGGGTGGTTCGAGCGCGATCAACGCGATGCTTTATGTCCGGGGTCAGCGGCAGGATTACGATGGGTGGGCCGATCAGGGCTGCGACGGTTGGGATTGGGACAGCGTATTGCCGTATTTCAAACGGTCCGAGAACAATGAGCTTGGCGCAGACAGCTGGCATGGTGACAAGGGCCCGTTACAGGTGTCACAGCAAAAAGAACCTCGCCCGATCACCCGCGCGTTCATTGAAGCCGCGCAGCAACTCCAACACCGTCATACTGAAGATTTCAACCGAGGCGATAACGAAGGTGTCGGGCTGTATCAGGTAACGCAGTTTCATGACCCGACAAAGAATGGAGAGCGGTGCTCGGCGGCTGCGGGTTACCTGTTCCCGATTGCCAACCGTCCGAACCTGACGATCATTACACATGCCCATGCGAAAGGGCTGGTATTTCAGGGTAAGCGCGCAACTGGCGTTGTTTTCAGGGTCAAAGGCAAAGAGGCAGACACCACCGTTACCGCCACTCGCGAAGTTCTGCTGTGCGCGGGAGCATTAAAAACACCGCAGCTGCTGCAAATCTCTGGGATTGGAGCAAGCGCTGATCTAGAACCGCACGGGATCGCTGTTCTCAACGAACTACCGGGTGTAGGGCGGAACCTGCAGGACCACCTCGACTTTACTCTGACCTACCGGACCAAAGACACGAACAACTTTGGGATCGGCGCAACAGCGGCAGTGCGACTGCTGAAGCACATCCATCAGTGGCGCAAGACCGGTGTGTCAATGGCGGCCACTCCGTTTGCCGAAGGCGCGGCGTTTCTGAAAACTTCACCCGAGCTGGAGCGCCCGGATATCCAGCTGCATTTCACCATCGCAATGGTCGATGATCACGCCCGCAAACTGCATTACGGTTACGGGTACAGCTGTCATATCTGCAAGCTTCGCCCGGAAAGCCGGGGAACCGTTGGCCTGAGCAGCGCCGACCCAATGGCAATGCCTGTCATCGACCCGGGATTTCTTGCAGATGCACGCGATCTGGACACCATGATCAAAGGCGCGCGAATGACGCGAGACATCCTGCAAGCGCCAGCTTTGGCCAAATATCGGCATAAAGAGATGTTCGGAACCGATACGGCCAAATCTGACGCCGATTGGGAGGGGCATATCCGCGCCCGCGCCGATACGATCTATCACCCGGTCGGCACCTGCAAGATGGGTACCGACGATCTGGCGGTTGTGGATCCCGAACTTCGGGTGCGGGGGATTGAGGGGCTGCGTGTAGTTGATGCGTCGGTGATGCCAACGCTGGTGTCGGGAAACACAAACGCGCCAACAATAATGATCGCGGAAAAAGCCTCGGACATGATTAAGGCAGCCGCGCAGTAAAGAACCTACCGGTCCTTCATCAGCGCCTCCAACCCCACCCGGTAGTTCGGGTAGATCAATTCGACACCCAACTCATCCTTGATCCGGTCGTTTCGGACGCGTTTGTTCTCGTTATAAAAACTGCGCGCCATCGGTGTCAGATCGGCCTCGTCAAATGAAACCGCCGGGGGCAGAGGAAGCCCCTGCAACTCGGCGGCATACCCGATGACATCCTGTGGCGGGACAGGCTCATCGTCGCAGACATTGTAAACACTGCCCGGATTCGGCCTTGTCATCGAGGCTTGCAGAACCTGCGCAATGTCATCCACGTGGATACGCGAAAACACTTGCCCCGGCTTGATGATACGCCGCAGCCCACCGCGTGTGAGCTTAGAGAACGGCCCACGGCCCGGGCCGTAAATCCCTGCCAGACGGAAGATGTGAACAGGCAGGCCCGGCACAGCCGCCCATTGCTCTTCAGCCAGCATGCGCCACTTTCCACGCTTGGCGGTCGGTGTTGGCGGGGTGTCTTCGTCAACCCAGGCGCCCTGGTGATCGCCATAAACAGCCGTTGTCGATAAATAACCCACCCAAGTGAACTGACTTGCTCGTTTTCGGATCTCGTCGCCCAGCGCCGCCAGTACCGGATCGCCCGCCTCGCCCGGTGCCGTTGAGATCAGCAAATGCGTCACCCGATCCAGATTTGGAACCTCACCGGGCCAGATCAGCGGGTCCGCGCCAGAGGCACGTATCGCATCTGTGCCTTCGCCATCTCGTGTGGTGCCAAAAATCTGCCAGCCTTTCGGGGCAAGAATTCGGGAAAGGGCCTGCGCAGAATAGCCGTGGCCAAATGAGAAGAGTGTCTTGGTCATGCACCGTTGATGGGCTTCAGCGCATCGGGATGCAAGCGCCGCATGGACGCACTTGAATCGAATCTTCTGATGCGCCTTTCTGTGGATATGAGCAAAAAGAAACCAGACCTGCATTCTGCCTACGCGCTGAGCTCTCCGGACGATAACAAACGCCTTTATGCGGAATGGGCCGGGGACTATGACGACAGCTTTGCCGCGCGTGAGGATTATCAGCTTCATACCCATACCGCGCGGGCGTTTGTGGGCGCGGGCGGTCAGGGGCCGGTTCTGGATGTCGGAGCGGGAACGGGCCTGTGCGGCGCGGTGTTGTCTGGGCTTGGTGTTGGCCCGATTGATGCCACGGATATCAGTTCAGAGATGCTGGAACAGGCTATGCGCAAGGATATCTACCGGGACGCGATCGAGGCTGACCTGACCCATGGCATCCCGGTTCCGCCAGACAGCTATTCCGGCATCGTGTCATCTGGCACGTTCACACATGGCCACCTGGGTCCCGAAGTGTTGCCTGCGCTGCTTCGCGTCGCACGATCAGGCGCTACGTTCGCCCTGTCAATAAACGCCCGCCATTTCGAAAAGATGGGCTTCAAGGGCAAGCTGCACGAACTGGAACAGGACCAGATCCGCAACCTGACCCTGCCCGAGGTTCGCATCTATGGCGATCTTGCCGCAGGACCCAATAAGGATGACACGGCCTTCATTGCATTGTTCGAGCGGGTTTAGTCCCCGGACAGAACCAGCCGCGTCAAGTGTACATCTGCTTTTTGTAGGCCCTCGTGCGTGTCGTCGCCTCGGCTGAGCCATCGTGATAGGTGCCAAACCACTTGTCGAACGGAATTTCGGATGTGCCGTAGTTGCACTCGAAATACCTGTGGTGGAGCTGATGAAAAAAGTCGCCCGCCCGCGCGGCTTCGGTCTCACCGGCCTTTAGCTTCTCGAACCCAGAATGGGACAGTATCGGGCTGACCTGCTGGAACGAGCTGTGAAACAACACATGCAGCGGATGGGAAGGCACGATCAGGTGGATGAAATACGTCGTGAAATACAGCATGTTTTCATACCAGTGATTCGAAATCCCTGACCATGGCCCGGTATTGACATTGCGGTGATGGACCGCGTGCACAAGTTTATAAAGCCTGGGATGATGTTCCAGCCGGTGCACCCAGTAAAAATGCAGACCGGACCACATGGGAATAAACAACATCCAAACCACGAACCAGACCGGCGCGCTGGCCCAGGTAATCGTCGGAACCCAGCCATTTGCCATCGCCCAGAAGATGACCCACTGGTAAATGGTCGCCACCGTCATGGCGCTGCCCAGCGTCCACCAGATGTTATCCCAGACCTGATTGCGGAATGTGAATGTTCCGTTGTCCCGTGTCAGGTCCCTGCGATCAAACTTTTTGTACATCCCCTGCCCTTTGCGCATGTACAGCCACCAGTGCAGGCTTCCTGCTACCAGAGTTTGCGGCACCATATTCAGCAACCAGATCCGAAACATCCATCCGGGCGCAAAGCTTTTCATCGTCTCTAACGCAGGGAAAAAGAACGCATAGGCGATGACGGCCAAGGTCATGCACAGTGTCAGGGCGGTGATTTGCAACCACGCTCCGCTGTACCATTTCAGCACGGCCGCCGGACGTGGTGGCCAACTGAACAGCGGGTTGAGACCCACTGGCCCGTCGGGGTGGTAATGCCAGCGGGCAGCTTCGGGGTCCTGCGTGGAATCTCGCATGTTGGTCACTCTGTCTTGCATTCAGGTTGCGTAATCCGAGCCTTCTGCATCAAGTATTTCCTTGATCGCTCGAAGATGCGCTTCCGCCTGATCGGGGTAGTCGTCCAGTTCCTGCGCTGTTTTCTCTGCAATCTCATCCGACAGCACCCGCAGGGGCAGGCCTGTTTGCAGTGCCCGGATGTATGTTTCGGCAGCGCGCTCGAAATAGTAGAGCCTGTTAAAGGTATCTGCAGGGTCACTGCCCGTAATCAGAACCCCGTGGTTGCCCATGATCATGACCTTCTTCTTCGGATCAGCCAGCATCCCGGCGCACCGCTCTCCTTCGCTTTCAAAAGCCAACCCGCCAAATTCTTCGTCAACAACGTAGCGGTTGTAGAAGGTCGCGGTGTTCTGATCGATTGGCGGAAGCGTACTGTCGGCCAGTGAGGCCAGAACAGTTGCGAAAATCGAATGCACATGCATGACGCAACGCGCGTGCGGGCAGTGGCGATGGATCGAACCGTGCAGGCCCCAGGCCGTGGGATCAGGTGCACCGGGTTGGGACATCACATCCGGATCGTTGGCGTCCAACAACAACAGATCAGACGCGCGAATACGCGAGAAATGCGCCTGATTGGGGTTCATAAGGAACTGCGTCCCGTCTTTGTTCACAGCAAGACTGAAATGGTTGGCAACGGCTTCATGCATATTCAGCCGGGCTGTCCAGCGAAAGGTTGCAGCCATGTCCACACGTTCTGACCAATGATCGATATTGGGGCGAAGGTTGGTGAGACTCATGTGATGCGTCCTTTGATATCTTCGAATGACCAAAGCCTGCATTTGGTCCGGCAATTTGACCAACGAAAAAAACGCAACTATCCCATTAGCTGAACTTATGCCGGAGTTATGCCGATGCAAAACAAGCTTCCCCCGCTTGGCTGGCTGCGCACATTCGAAGCCGCAGCCCGCCATCTGTCATTCACCGGTGCGGCGCGGGATCTGAACATGACGCAAAGTGCGGTCAGTCAGCAGATCAAATCACTGGAAGGCCATCTGGGTCAGCCACTGTTCCTGCGACGCCCGAAGGCGCTTGAGCTGACAGAGGCCGGAATCACCTATTTGCCGGTGGTGCGCGAGGCGTTTCGAACACTGATACGGGGCACTCAGGCGGTAACTGGCGCGCAACAGAATGCGGTCCAGGTGCAGTGCAACATCAGTTTTGCCGTGAACTGGCTGGCCCCGCGTCTGCCATTATTTCAGGCTGAACACCCGGATGTTCAGCTGAACATCTTCACCGAGCTGTGGGAACCGCGCGAGATGGCTGAAGGCGCAGCAGTCGAGATCCGGTATTCCCTTCGACCCTCAGATACAACCCGGACAGAGATGCTGCGCTCTGAATATTACTATCCCGTCTGTGCTCCGGGGTATCAGGTGTGCCTGCATGACCTTCAGGAAAAACCTCTGTTTGACTGTTCCAACCTGTTGACCAACTGGGCGACGTGGGCTGAAGATCAGGCTCTGAATTGGCAGAATCCGCCTATTACCTACGCGACAACCTATCTGGTTTGTTTGTCAGCTGCGATGGCCGGAGGTGGCCTGTGCCTGGCCCATGACACCATCGCAGGTCATTTGATCGATCAGGGACGACTAGTCGCACCATTTGAGCATCGCGCCCCGATGCCCGAGGCGTATTATCTGCTGCTCTCCCCTCAGGCCGAGGACACGCCCGGAGCGGTTACCTTTGCGAACTGGATACGACGAGAATTCGGGTCCGAAACGTAAACCCGGGCGGGTTCCTGCGCGCTGTCAGCGCCTATGTCAGCTTTCGACGACCGGGTCGGGCAGATTTGCAGAATTGTGATCCGTCGGCAGTAGTAAAGAACCGGGGTTGCACCCGCGCGCGCATTCGTGAAAGTTGAGCCATGGAAAACACACCCTTCCCAACTTGGCCCGATGTCGCCCCCCGATTGATCGCAGTTGCTGCCGGACGTGAGGCAGCAGATACGGCAATAAAGGGTGGGACTTGGGTAAATGTGCACAGCCGCGAACTGCTGCCGAACCATTCAGTTGCAATCGCTGCAGGCCGTATTGCATTTGTCGGTCCCGACGCCTCGCATTGTACCGGACCAGAGACACAGGTTATCGACGCGCAAGGCCGCTTTATCCTGCCCGGCTTATGCGACGCGCATATGCACATCGAATCGGGGATGCTGACCCCTGCCGAGTTTGCCCGCGCAGTTATCCCCCATGGCACAACCAGTATGTTCACCGACCCGCACGAGATCGCCAATGTGTTGGGGCTGGACGGTGTGCGCATGATGCATGACGAAGCAATGATGCAGCCGGTCAACATCTTCACTCAGATGCCGTCCTGCGCGCCCTCTGCACCGGGGTTAGAGACGACAGGCTATGAAATCACCCCCGAAGACGTGGCCGAGGCAATGAATTGGCCCGGGATCATCGGCTTGGGGGAAATGATGAACTTCCCCGGCGTGATTCACGGAGATCCCAAAATGCTGGCCGAGATTGCGGCCACGCAGCGGGCAGGCAAGGTCGTCGGCGGACATTACGCATCCCCTGATTTAGGGCCTGATTTCGCGGCTTATGTGGCTGGTGGACCTGCCGATGACCACGAAGGCACCTGCGAAGCGGATGCCATCGCACGGGTCCGTCAGGGAATGCGGTCGATGATGCGGTTGGGTTCGGCCTGGTATGACATTGAAAGCCAGATTACCGCGGTCACCGAAAAAGGTCTGGATGCGCGCAATTTCATCCTGTGCACGGATGACTGCCACTCTGCCACGCTGGTCAATGATGGGCATATGAACCGCGTCGTGCGCCACGCGATTGCCTGCGGCTGTGACCCGCTTGTGGCCGTGCAGATGGCGACGATCAACACCGCCACGCATTTCGGTCTAGAACGCGAGATCGGATCGGTCACGCCGGGACGACGGGCGGATATCATCCTCAGCTCTGACCTGACCGAATTGCCGGTCGAACTGGTCATAGCGCGCGGGAAGGTTGTTGCGGAAAACGGGGTGATCAAGGTTGATTGCCCCCATCTGAACTGGCCCGACAAGGCACGTCGCACCGTTCATCTGAAGCAGGAACTGGCCGCGTCCGATTTTGAGATCGCGGCGCCGACGGGCGCAAACAAGGTAAGGGCCAACGTCATTGGCGTGGTAGAAAACCAGGCCCCCACAAAAGCGCTGAAAGCCGAATTGCCGATTATTGGCGGGCTTGTTGAAGGTGAGGGTGACGTATGCCAGATATCACTGGTCGAACGACACCAGGCGACAGGGGGCGTCACCAACGCCTTTGTCTCGGGGTTTGGATATCAGGGAAAAATGGCCATGGCCTCGACCGTGGCGCATGACAGTCACCACATGATCGTCGTCGGCACCGACCGTGAACAGATGGCGCTGGCCGCGAATCGACTGGCCGAGGTGGGTGGCGGTATCACGATCTTTAGGGACGGCCAGGAACTGGCGATGGTCGAACTTCCCATTGCCGGTCTAATGTCCGACAGCCCGGCCGCCGAAGTTGCGGCCAAGGCGGACAGGATGGTTCAGGCCATGCAGGAATGTGGCTGCAATCTGAACAACGCGTATATGCAACATTCGCTGCTGGCGTTGGTCGTCATACCGGAACTCAGGATTTCTGATCTCGGGCTGGTTGACGTGCGCACATTCGAAAAAGTTGATCTTCTGGAACCCTTGGCATGACGACACTCCTGACACCTGAAGCCCTTTCGCCAGAACAGTTCACCGATCCCGCAGCCGCAGTTGCGCGACTGGAGGAGCTTTACACTCAAGCAACGGAATTTCTGTGCGACAGCTTCTCGAAGGTACTGCAAGATGGTGCGCCAACTGCCAGATACAGAGCCTATTACCCAGAGATTCGCATAAAGACATCGACCTATGCACAAGTCGACAGCCGCCTGAGTTTTGGACATGTGTCAGAGCCCGGCGTTCACGCTACAACCGTGACGCGCCCGGATTTGTTCCGATCCTACCTGACCCAGCAGATTGCCCTGTTGATCAAGAATCATGACCAACCGGTGACGATTGCAGCGTCGGACACACCGATTCCGGTGCATTTTGCCGTGGCTAATACGTCAGATCTGGTTGTGCCGCATCAGGGTGCGGCTGCTTTCACCCTGCGTGACGTGTTTGACGTGCCGGATCTGACCACCACGAATGACGACATCGTCAACGGTGTGCATGAAAATGAAGACGCCGTCGGGCCTTTGTCATTGTTTACTGCCCAGCGGGTCGATTATTCACTTGCGCGACTGGCACATTACACAGCGACAGATGCCCGGCATTTTCAGAATCACGTTCTGTTCACGAACTATCAGTTCTATGTTTCGGAATTCGAAAACTACGCCCGTGAGCAGTTGGCTGATCCCAGCAGCGGGTATACCAGCTTTGTCTCGACCGGGAATGTTGAGATCACGGAGCCGGACGCAGAAATCGAGCAACCGCTGAAACTGCCGCAAATGCCAACCTATCATCTGAAGCGTGAAGATGGTTCGGGTCTTACTTTGGTGAACATCGGTGTCGGCCCGTCGAATGCCAAAACAGCAACCGACCATATCGCGGTTCTGCGCCCGCACGCGTGGCTGATGGTTGGCCATTGCGCCGGGTTGCGCAACACACAGGCATTGGGTGATTTCGTTCTGGCCCATGCATATCTACGTGATGACAAGGTTCTGGATGATGACCTGCCGGTCTGGGTGCCCATCCCGCCCCTGGCCGAGGTTCAGGTCGCGCTGGAACGCGCCGTGGCCGAAGTGACCGAGCTGGAAGGGTATGAACTGAAGCGGATCATGCGGACGGGAACAGTTGCATCGGTCGACAATCGCAACTGGGAACTGCGCGATCAATCCGGACCGGTTCAGCGCCTCAGCCAGTCGCGGGCCATCGCGTTGGATATGGAAAGCGCCACAATCGCCGCGAACGGCTATCGCTTTCGCGTTCCTTACGGCACTTTGCTGTGCGTGTCGGACAAGCCCCTGCACGGCGAACTAAAGCTGCCGGGCATGGCCTCGTCCTTTTATACCACTCAGGTGGGGCGTCATTTGATGATCGGGATACGCGCTATGGAGCACCTGCGCGGCATGCCGTTGGAGCGTCTGCACAGCCGGAAATTGCGTTCCTTCGACGAAACTGCCTTCCTCTGACGCAAAAAAGCAACGTTTTCCCCATATTTTTAGGGGTTTCTGCGCTACTATTCGTTGTGTTTGGCCACAATATCCCGTTACAGTTACGCGGTGAGGCCCTATAGATCGGGCACGTTAAGGAGACCAAGAAATGGCAAAACCTATGACAAAGACTCAGCTGGTTGCTGCTCTCGCTGAGGAAATGGGAACCGATAAGAAATCCGCGAACTCTGCGCTTGAGGCCATCACCGGCCTGATCACGCGCGAAGTTTCCGCAGGTGGTGCAGTGACCCTGCCTGGCGTCGGCAAAATCTACTGCCGCGAACGCCCTGAGCGTCAGGTCCGCAACCCGGCAACCGGTGAAACCTTCACCAAAGAAGCCGACAAGGTTGTGAAAATGACCATCGCGAAAGCACTGAAAGACAGCGTGAACGGCTGATCTCAAGCGCTTGGAACCATATAAAGGGGTGGCGGTTACGCGGCCCCTTTTTTTGTGTCTAAACTTTACATCCTACGGCCCGCGCAATTATGTGATAAGGCATCAGGCTGTAACTAAAGGCTACAATCCAACACCGGTTGTCCTTGGCACGTTTTTTACGGACAACCCGTTGATTTCCTGCTTGGCCAGCTAAATCCCAGTTCTATGGAACAGGATATAACCTTCACGCGACTGCCCCTCGTCTCAGCACCTGAGATACTGGCGCATATGAGAAATCCAATTCTTGCCGAACACATGCCTCTCCTGACGCAGGATTGGGATGAGGAAACAGTCGCCGGTTTCATTCACGCGAAAGAGTCGTGTTGGGCGCGGGACGGCCTAGGTCATTGGGCAATTCTGCACCGCGGGCAATATGTGGGATGGGGTGGTTTTCAAAAAGAAGGTGAAGAGTGGGATTTCGGGTTGGTCTTGAAGCCCAGTTCATTTGGACTGGGTGCCAAAATAGCACGTCAGGCCATCGCATTCGCAAAGCAGGATAATCGTATTCCGTTCGTGACATTCTTGCTGCCGCCTTCACGCACGAAACTGCGCGCAATGACCAAACTCGGCGCTTATTCTGTTGGGCAAGTAGACTACGCTGGCCACAGTTTCCTCAAATATCGTCTCGACACGAACTGAAGTGAACGGCAAGGGATGAGGGCCGGATCGGGCAGTGCCCAAAAACGGCTGCGGGCCCCAATGTCGAGGCCCGCTTTTGGTTTGGTAGGTTCGAAACAATCAGTGAATCGTCTCAACCTTGTGGAAGTCCAGATCGCGATCTTCCGGCATGGCGTCGATACTCATCACCTCTTTGCGCTTGGTGACCAGGATGTAGACCACGCAAGCCAGGTAGAGACCGACTACGACAGCTCCGATCCACTGGATTTGCAACCACTGACTCTGGAACAGCAGCGTCAGCACAAACAGCAGCGCGACGTTGCCAGCGACATAGGTCGCCTTGCCAAACCGCTCGGCGGTCATGTTCAGGTTGTCCGTATAGAGCCTAATCAGCGAGTCCAGCGAGTTGATCACAAACGTCACGCCCACGATTACCATCGCGATATTGGTGATGCCTGCGGTGCTGATGCCGTTCAGGTGATAGTAGTAGAGAACGGTGAACCATATCCCCAGCGGGATCGACGGGAAGATCAACAACGCCGCCAGCAGCTGCCAGGTCTTCAAACCGCCTACAAAGCGCGAAGTAAACTGGCCAATCATGATTGACCAAGCAAACCACCAGAACAAGTAGAAGGCATGATAATCGGTCAGCGGCAGGACAAATTTGTGCACATTGGTGAAATAGGCACCAATGTTACTGCCGGTTTCGATAAACCCGGTCATTCCCATGCCAGCGGCCGCCCACATACCCAGAATCAGTGCAAGGAACAGAAAGGTCGAACCGACCGACAGGATGCGCACATATTTCAAATCGGTCGACGAGTATGCCGCCGCCAGAATGACCACAAACACGATGACGTAGAAGGTGGTAACAACAGATTCTCCATCTCCGACCTCTGGCAGGTAGCCAGGCAGGTAGATCAGGAACAGGCTGGCGGTAAAGGCGCAGGTGCCGATGATGACGACGTTGTTGATCAGCTTGACCAGCGGAATCTCAAAGAAGTTCACGCGGGGTTCGATCACGCAGAAATAGAAGGCTGTCAGGAAGTAAAACGCCCAGATCAGAAATCCCCAGAAACCGAACTCGATCGCCAGTGGATTAGCAAAGGCATAGGCCGGATCTTCGGCATAGCCACCAAATTCTGTCAGCGGGAACATGATCAGGCCAACATCCAGACCGGACGTAAACAGAATCGCGATGAACGTGAAAAGGTGGACAGGTGTAACGCCAACGCAGCGCAGGTTCCACCACTTCACTACGAAGAACGCGACCAGGCCCAACGCCAGCAGAACGCCAAAAGATAGAATGTACTCCAGAAGCACCGACAACCCTCCCTTGATATGTCAGATCCCGGAGCCGATAACTTTAATTGTTCAGTCAATCAATAAAAACATCCTCGTGACTTTCGTTGCATCACGGATGTGTCTTTTTTGACGCGCAGCGCTTGCGACCCATCGGAAAATCGGGGACAGTCCGCGCAAAGTGACAGGGGGTCTCCATGGATCTGCGCGCCATAGCCATGGGGCTTACTTTTGCCCTGATCTGGTCGTCTGCCTTTACCTCGGCGCGGATCATCGTGGCAGACGCCTCTCCTTTGTTTTCGTTGGCTCTGCGGTTTTTGATCTCAGGGGGTCTGGGGGTTCTGATTGCCCGGGCGATGGGGCAAAGTTGGCACCTGACCCGGAACCAATGGCGGGCAACGATCCTGTTCGGAACTTGCCAAAATGCCCTTTATTTGGGTCTGAATTTTTACGCGATGCAGACGGTTGAAGCCTCGGTCGCGGCGATTATCGCGTCCACAATGCCCTTGCTGGTGGCGCTGGCAGGGTGGCTGATTTTTGGCGAGAAACTGCGCCCTCTCGGGATTTTGGGATTGTTTGCCGGATTCACTGGCGTCGCCCTGATCATGAGCAGCCGGATCAGTGCTGGTGTCGACATTTTCGGCGTCGCGCTATGCGGCATCGGAGCTTTGGCGCTGACCTTTGCCACCCTCGCGGTTCGCGGCGCGACTTCGGGCGGTAACTTCATGATGGTCGTGGGTCTACAGATGCTTGTAGGCTCAGCCATGTTGTTCGTGGCCGCGCCGATCTTTGAGACCATTTTCATCCACCCGACGCTGCCACTGGCCTTGGCGTTCACTTACACAACCCTGTTTCCTGGGCTGCTAGCCACGCTGATCTGGTTCCTTCTTCTGGATCGCATCGGCGCAATCCGCGCAGCCACGTTCCATTTTTTGAATCCGGTATTCGGTGTCACGATTGCGGCCATATTGTTGGGCGAGAAACTGGGCGCGATGGACGCAATTGGCGTTACAGTCACGACATTGGGTATTCTTGCTGTTCAGCTGTCACGCCAACCTGCCGGCAAAACGACTTCGGCCTAACGCAAGGACCTACGTGTTTGCGTCTGACCGACTGCACGACTGTGAGAGCGCTTTGAAATATCGCTTTGCTTTCTGTACGGCAGCCCCCAGATAATGGCACAAACGTCAAATCAGCCGGAGGATCCATGACACGCTACACCAAAGACCCCACGGTTATTGCGGCGCTTTCGCCCGAAGAATTTCACGTCACCCAACGCAACGGCACCGAACGGCCGGGGACAGGCAAGTATTTGGGGAACAAGGAACCGGGTATCTACGTGGACATCGTGTCAGGCGAACCGCTGTTTGCTTCGACCCACAAATACGAATCCGGATGTGGCTGGCCCAGCTTTACCAAGCCGATCATCCATGAGCATGTGGAAGAGTTTCGCGACACGACACATGGTATGATCCGGACCGAGGTTCGCTCGAAACACGGCGACAGCCATCTGGGGCATGTCTTCCCCGACGGCCCGCGAGAACATGGCGGCCTGCGATATTGCATCAACTCGGCCTCGCTCAGGTTCATCCATCGGGATGAGATGGAGGCTGAAGGTTACGCCGAATTCCTGATCCACGTGGAGGAAATCCAATGACTGAACAACGTGCTGTACTGGCCGGAGGCTGCTTTTGGGGTATGCAGGACCTGATCCGCAAGCTGCCAGGCGTCTTGCGAACTCGGGTGGGCTATACCGGAGGCGATGTGCCCAACGCCACCTATCGCAACCACGGCACCCACGCCGAAGGGATCGAAATCTGGTTTGACCCATCGCTAATCAGTTACCGCGACCTGCTGGAATTTTTCTTCCAGATTCACGACCCGACCACGGTGAATCGACAAGGCAACGACCGAGGCATGAGCTATCGTTCCGCGATTTACCACGTCGATGAAGCCCAAAGAGCAACCGCCCTGGATACAATCGCAGACGTGAATGCCAGCGGCTTGTGGCCGGGAAAAGTCGTAACCGAAGTCGAACCCGTCGGCGATTTCTGGGAGGCCGAACCCGAGCATCAGGATTATCTTGAGCGTATCCCGAACGGATATACCTGCCACTTCCCGCGCCAGGACTGGGTTCTTCCCAAACGTGCCAGCGCCGCAGAATAATGCACCACCTGCCCGGCCCCTCTGAACGAGTCAGAGGGGCTAGCCCGCCGCAACCCGCGGTCGCCCGCTCGCCTCGACCGTGATCATTGCTTCGACAAACACATCATTGGCCTCGACCCGCGCGGTTTTGATGTCGCGATCCACGATCACCCGGATATCTTCTGCACCGGCTTCGCGCACCGCGCCTTCAGCTTCCGACCTCAGAACATTTTCCAGCAAAGCCAGCGCATCTTCTGATGCGGAAAAATCCTTGGGCCCGCCCTCGAGATGTACACGATACCGCCCTTCGGCAGGACTTGTCACCGTGCCCGTTCGCCGTAAGGTCAACCGCCCCACGACAGCGCCAATCGCATTGGCTACGCCCGCATGTTCCGGCAGTATCATCCGGCAGTGAAGCCGTTCACCAACCGCCGGGTAATAGCTGGGGGCAGATGCCCCAAGTCCCACAACATCAACGTTCAGGGCTGCGGTCAGCGACAACAAACCGCGATGCTGCGCCAATCCGCGCTGTGTCAGGATATGCCGCGCCAGCTCCTGCGGCGAATGCCCGAAACTGTCTGGCTCCTCATCAAAAGCAGCCTCTAACAAGGTCAAACTGGTCTGTTCTGTCAACTGGTCCACGATCATCTGCGCCAGCGCTTCGGCGGAATTTGCCAACATATCTCCGGACCCGACCCGTTTGCGCGCGACCAGTTCAAGTGCCTTACGGGCGGCGTCCGCATCCCAGGCATCCACCCGCCCCAGTACATGGCTGGCATCCGACGGCGTCACGCCCGAGATCTGAATGATCCCGCGGTCCACCAACCGGGTCAATGCGCCGCTCTCCATTCGGGACCGAAGCAAGGAACCGATCGGCAGAACCTGATCTCCCAACCGCTCCAACAGGGCTTCTTCTCGCACATCTATACCGTCGTCACGTATTCCCGGCACGCGACGGGCAAAGCGCGTATCGTGCTCACCCACCGTCGTGGCCCGCAATTGCTCGTCCAGAACGGCATGGACGATCTCGGGCGCTTCCGAGGCGATCAGGGACACCGGAAGAACGCGGCGCGGCCCCAGAAAAACACCGCCCTGCAACCCCTCGGTCACGACATGCACCTGACTGTCACCTCCAAGGCCATGGGTGCGCATCGCAACTGCCTCGACCATTGTGCGGAACCCGCCCACCTGTGCCCCGGCCGAGTCTATCGCGGGCTTACCGTCACGGATCAACGCCACGTCAGTTGTCGTGCCGCCAATATCCGACACCAACGCATTCTCTGCGCCGGTCAACCAGCGCGCGCCTACAATTGACGCGGCTGGTCCGCTCAGGATCGTTTCAATGGGGCGTTCACGCGCCTGTTCAGCACTCATCAACGCCCCATCACCGCGCACGACCATCATCGGGGCCATTATCCCCAACTCGCGCAGCTGGTCCTGCGCACGCCCGATCAAACGATCGATCATCCCGATCAGCCGCGCATTCAACACGGCCGTCACGGCGCGTTTCGGCCCATTCAGCTTTGCCGACAAGTGATGCGAACATGTTACCGGAGCCCCGGTTCTTTCCGTAACGATCCGTGCGGCTTCCAGTTCATGCGCGGGATTACGGGTGGCAAACTGAGCGGCTATGGCAAAGCCAGAAATCCCTTTATGAGAGTCTAAAAACTGCTCCAGCGCGGCAACGTCCAATGGCGCAGCTTCGCTGCCAGAATGAGAATGCCCACCAGACATAACCAGGGACGGGTCCCCTTTTAACGCGTCCTTCAAACCGTGCTTTTCAAGGTCGCTGTCTTTGAATCCGATATAGATCAACGCAACGCGCCCGCCCTGCCCTTCGACCAAGGCATTAGTCGCCAATGTTGTGGACAAAGACGCCATTGAAATCTGATCCGGCGCAACTTTCGCCTGCTCCAGAACGGCAGAAATCGCCTTGCCCACACCAATTGCCAAATCCGCGCGTGTGGTCAGGGACTTGGCCGAGGCTATGACCTCTTTTTCATCCCGGATCAGTACCGCATCGGTATAGGTTCCACCCGTATCCACCCCCAAAGCCAGCGCCATCGGGTTCTCCTTACTGTTCGCTGCAGATTGGTGTAGCGATTGGGGCCGACACGTCCAGCCTGTTTGCGGCAATTATGAAAGTTGTTCCACCGCCCAGCGCGCTGCGTCTGCCACGGTTTCATCCGGGTCATCTGTCAAACTCTGGGCCGCAGCCCTCAGTTTCGACTGCCCCGAGTTTCCAATGGCATAAAGCACGTTGCGCACAAACCGGTCGCGCCCAATCCGTTTGATGGGTGAGCCAGAGAACTTCGCTCGGAACGAGGTATCATCAAGTGCCACCAGCTCTTCCAACGCAGGCGCTGCCAGATCTTCACGCGCGGCATAGCGTATGTCACTTGCGGCAACCGCAAACTTGTTCCACGGGCAAGCTGCCAGGCAATCATCACAGCCGTAGATTCGATTGCCCAGCTTTCCGCGAAGTTCAAGCTCTACAGGGCCTTTATGTTCGATGGTCAGATAGGAGATGCACCGCCGTGCATCCAATTGATACGGGCCTGGAAAGGCGTCCGTGGGGCAGCTGTCCAAACAGGCCCGACAAGACCCGCAGCGATCAATCTCAGCAGAATCAGCGGGTATATCCAATGTTGAAAAAACAGACCCTATAAAGGCCCAATTACCCCATTCCCGACTGACAAGATTTGTGTGTTTCCCCTGCCAGCCCAACCCGGCGGCCTGCCCCAAGGCTTTCTCTGGCACGGGTGCAGTGTCAACAAACACCTTAACCTCGCCGCCCGCCTCGGCAATCAGCCACCGCGCCAGACGCTTCAGTCGCTTTTTGACCAGATCATGATAGTCTTTGTTCTGCGCATAGACAGAAATCGCCCCGTGGCCGCGTTGCTTCAAGACGTCTGTCGGGTCATGTTCCGGCGTGTAACTCTCGGCCAGCATGATCACTGATCGCGCCTCGGGCCAAAGGGCTGCAGGATCACCGCGCCAATGCGTTCGTTCGGCCATCCATCCCATCTGCCCATGATACCCGGCACCCAGGTACGCGGCCAAACGCTCGGGAACTTCTGGAACATCCCACGGGCGGCAGACACGGCACGCAACAAACCCTTCTTCAAGGGCCTGTTGTACCAGCTTTTCCTTCAAATCAGATCCGCTCTTCATCTGGCCAAAAATATCCTCGGGGGGAATCGCGCATCTGCGCGATGGGGGGCAGACAGCCCCCCTGGCGCACCCTATCAGAAATCCAGATCAGCGTAATGGGGCGGCGGCCGGAAACCCGGCACCTGATCCGCCAGAATAGAGCGAAACGCAGGGCGTGATTTGATTTTCGCATACCAATCCTTGACCACCTGACTGCGGTTCCAATCCACGTCCGAGATATAGTCCAGCGAAGACAGATGCGCCGCTGCTGCGAAATCAGCCAATGTCATCTGGTCACCGGCCAACCACCGGCGGTGATCCAGCAGCCATGCCATATAATCCAGGTGGTACTTGATGGCCTTGGCACCCTGTTTGACGTTCTTGCTGTCCGGATAGCCCTGACCCGTCACTTTTTTGTTTACCCGTTCGTACAGCAGCTTCGACGTCACCTCATGGTGGAATTTGTCGTCAAACCAACCAACAAGGCGCCGCACTTCGTATCGGGCTTCGGGGCTTTTTGGCATCAATGGCGGTTCGGGACGGGTTTCTTCGATGTATTCGCAGATCGCTGCGCTTTCCGACATCATTTGTCCGTCCAGACGCAATACTGGTACTTTACCCGCGGGGTTACGGCGCAAAAAGTCGGGGTCCTGTTCCCAGTATCGCTCTTCGACAAGCTCAACCTCGATCTTCTTTTCCGCCAGAGACAGCCGAACCTTGCGGCAATATGGAGAGAGGGGAACATGAAACAGACGCGCCATGGGCTTCCAATCGAACCAGTGAGTACCCGACAGATTTAGCCTTGGCAGGCGACGGGTTTCAATCCTCGAAACAATCTGCGCGACCATCTGCGCGGATGGTGGCCGCCCCATCCAGAATAGATGCCGCCCGCCTGCGCGTTTGCGCCGTCGGGTCAGTGACCGATCTGTTGCGCGGTGACGGCAGAATGGCGGCAATCCGCGCCGCCTGAACTGGGGTCAGTTTTGAGGCGCTGGTGTTGAAATACCGTTGCGCGGCAGCCTCGACCCCAAAAACACCATTCCCGGTTTCGGCAACGTTCAGATAGACCTCGAGAATTCGCTGCTTGCTCCAGAAAATCTCGACCACAGGTGTGATCGAAGTTTCCAACGCCTTGCGTATCCAACTGCGCCCTTGCCAAAGAAATACGTTCTTCACAACTTGCTGTGTAATCGTCGAGGCGCCGCGATTCCCGCCATCCTCAAGCGCATCGCGAATGGCCTCTACGTCAAATCCCCAGTGCAGGCAGAAATTTGCATCCTCTGCTGCCACGACCGAACGCGCCATGATCGGAGCCATGTCCTCGATCGGCACCCATTCGCGCTCAACCTTTCCCAAACGGCGCCATTCCGACCAGATCGTATGGGTTACGGGTGGGTTCACAACCGAATACAACAGGATTATCGCAAGCAAAGCTCCGGCAATTGCCGCAACCGCACGAGTCAGCCAACGGCGAATCTGACGCACCGTAGGTGTTTTTCTGCTGGATGCCTTGTTTTTCTTACCGCTTGATTTGCGGGCTGCTTTCTTCGCCATGCCTCAGCTATACGACGCGCGGTCCGGGTTTGAAACGGCCTAAATCGCGAAAGCGCGCGCTTCGCGCGGGTGAACAACCGGTCGTGCGGTTTCTACCGACATCGGATCATGACCTGCCAGTTCAGGGAACAAGTGCAGGACCTCGCTCTGCGTTTCGCGGTCCGAGGCCGACAACGCGTGCCCCGGATAATAGCTTTCGCTTTTGGCGCCATTGGCGATGACGATCTCGTGCTGCTTGAACAAAAGGTGGAAATACTCCACCTCGCCGCCTTCCACCCGGGTCACCGTTTTTCCATTGACCAGAGCATGTGCCGGAATCAGCGCTTCAGCGTTCCCAGACAAGTACGAGGCCCGCCAGTCTTCAACCAGCATCCGATGCTGAGGCGAAACAAGCAGCGGACGATCCAGGTCGAACACTCCGGCCTCAAACCGGATCGGGGCCAGCTTTCCTTCGGCCGCCACCACTGTACGCCCAACCCAGATCAAAGGCTGGGGGCCATGATCCACGGTCGTGACCAGATCGCCGACTTCAAGATCTTCAACCGCACGTTCGCCTTCCGGGGTCGCTATCATGGTGCCCGGGGTGAAACAGGGCGGACCCAGATTGCCGACATTCAGCGGCCCCTGTGTGTTGACGAAGGTGGCTGAAACAAATGTTCCCGGCTGCAGGACCTGGCCGTCTGTCGGTGTGAAAACCCGAGATCCGTCAGCCAGATAAAACGTGGTGCCGGTATAGGTTACGTTCCCGACGCCCGCCACGTTGATGGTAACAGTGTCCCCTGGCCAGGAATTCGTGACGTCCTGACCGTTGACGGTGTCGCCGCTCGGTGCATCGATTTCGTTGTCATCGTCTGCATCGATCAAAGTGAAGCTGCTAACAGTGACTGCCGTTCCCGCAGGTGGCGGGTTTGCTGGATCGAAAGTATAAAACTGATCCTGATACGGTGTTGGCATCCGGTTGCCCCTGTTTGCTTATCATCTGGCGCCTAGATCGGCCCATGATTGTCGCCTGAGTGTGAAGAAAGATTGGCGATTTTCGGATAAACGGGCAAGACCTGCACTGAAACGTCGTTAACATACGAACCCCGCGTGGTGCAAATGACACGCGGGGCTTTTAGAGACAATAGGTTTCGGCTTATTCCGCCGGAACTGCTTTGGCTTCAACACTCAGCGGGTGGCTGAGCTTGTTCAGCATCTCCTTCGGGCAAACCTGCAGGAAGTTGCCTTTTTCCACTTCCCAGTGCTGAAGAATGTCAGTGGCCTTGCGGCTTTGCGATTCAGCAGCATGGCGCATGACGAGCGATTTCAACTGCTCTTCCCAGTGATCCACAGTGACCGGGCAAGCGACCAGCGTTTCCCTATTCATCAGCGCCTCAGCCTTGCCTTCGGGATCATACAGATAGGCCATGCCGCCTGTCATGCCCGCGCCAAAGTTGGCTCCGATCGTTCCAAGGATAACGGCGACACCGCCGGTCATGTATTCACACCCGTTGGAACCGCATCCCTCGACAACAACCTTGGCGCCAGAGTTCCGGACCGCGAACCGTTCACCGGCGCGACCGGCCGCGAACAGATACCCGTCGGTGGCGCCATAGAGCACCGTATTGCCAATGATCGTGTTGTCATCTGCTTTCAACGGGCTGACCTGCGGTGGACGCACGACAATCATACCGCCGGACAGGCCCTTACCAACATAGTCATTGGCATCGCCCGACACTTCCAGCTTCAGACCAGGGGCCGCAAAAGCTCCCAGCGATTGCCCGGCCGAGCCTTGCAGTTTCACATGCAGATGGTCGTCCTGAAAGGTGTTCCGCATCCCGAAATTCCGCACAATATGGCTGGACACTCGGGTTCCAACGGTCCGGTGTGTGTTCTGCACGGCATAAGACAGCTGCATCTTTTCACCATCCTTCAGGAACCGGGCCGCATCACGAACGATTTCGGCGTCCAGCGTATCCGGCACCGCGTTGCGCTCTTTGTCGCGGTTGTAGACGATGTTATGTGCCCCATCGACAGTGATCAGCAGCGGGTTGAGGTCCAGATCGTCCAGATGAGCCGATCCCCGGCTGACCTGAGCCAACAGGTCGGCTCGGCCGATGATCTCGTCGATTGATCGCGCGCCGAGGCTGGCCAGCAGCTCGCGCACTTCCTGCGCATAAAAGGTGATCAGGTTTACCACCTTGTCCGCATTACCGGTGAACTTGGCGCGCAGGGATTCATCCTGCGTACACACGCCCACCGGACAGGTGTTCGACTGACACTGACGCACCATGATACATCCCATGGCGATCAGTGCGGCGGTGCCGATGCCGTATTCCTCGGCCCCCATCATCGCGGCCATCACGATGTCACGCCCGGTGCGCAGACCACCGTCGGTCCGCAAGGTGACGCGGTCGCGCAGGTTGTTCATCGCCAGAACCTGATGCGCCTCGGTCAGGCCCATCTCCCACGGCAGACCAGCGTATTTGATCGAGGTCGCAGGCGACGCGCCTGTACCGCCATTGTGACCCGAAATAAGGATAATATCCGCTTTCGCCTTGGCTACACCGGCAGCAATCGTGCCGACGCCCGAGGACGCAACCAGCTTGACCGTCACCTTGCAGCGCGGGTTGATCTGCTTCAGATCGTAGATCAGCTGCGCCAGATCCTCGATCGAATAGATATCGTGGTGCGGCGGCGGCGAGATCAACGTCACGCCCTTGGTCGAATGGCGCAGGCGTGCGATAAGGTCAGTAACCTTCATACCCGGCAACTGGCCACCCTCACCGGGTTTTGCACCCTGAGCGACCTTGATCTCAAGCTCCTCACACTGGTTGAGGTATTCAGCGGTCACGCCAAACCGGCCCGAAGCCACCTGTTTGATCTTGGCTGAAGGGTTGTCGCCATTGGGTTCAGGCACGAAATGTGCCGGGTCTTCGCCACCTTCGCCACTGTCGGATTTCGCACCGATCCGGTTCATCGCCACGTTCAGTGTTTTATGCGCTTCTGGCGACAATGCACCCAGCGACATACCTGGCGTGACAAAGCGTTTGCGGATCGAGGTGATCGATTCCACCTCTTCGATCGGCACCGGCTTGCCCAGCGGTTTGAAATCCATCAGATCGCGCAGATGAATTGGCGGGTTCGACTGCATCTTGGCCGAATACTGCTTCCACAGCTCATACGAAGCCTTGTTGCAGGCCATCTGCATCATATGCATCGAGGTCGCTTCCCACGCGTGTGTCTCACCTGACTTACGCGCCTTGTAGAAACCACCGATGGGCAGCACATCCAGACCGCTGTTCCAGCCCTTGGCATGAATTTCCTCGGCCTTAGCCTGAATACCTTTGATACCTATGCCCGAGATACGGCTGGTCATTCCGGGGAAATACTCGGCCACCATGGCACGGCTGAGGCCAACGGCCTCAAAGTTCAGACCACCGCGATAAGACGAAATGACCGAGATGCCCATCTTGGCCATGATCTTCAGCAAGCCCTGATCGATCGCCTCGCGATAGCGCGCAACGTTTTCTGTCAGGCTTCCGTCCAGCAAACCGCGGTCGATGCGATCGGCCAAAGAATCTTCGGCCAGATACGCGTTCACCACGGTCGCGCCACAGCCAATCAGTACGGCAAAGTAATGCGGGTCCACACATTCGGCCGAACGGACGTTCAACGAACAGAAGGTCCGCAAACCCTGACGCGTCAAATGGGAATGCACAGCGCTGGTCGCGAGGATCATTGGTATCGCAACCCGATCCTCGCCCGACCGCATATCAGACAAGACAATATGCCCGGCACCAGATCGCACAGCTTCTTCGGATTCGGCTCTGATACGGGCCAAAGCCGCGCTTAATGCGCCTTGACCAGCCTCGAAGCTACAGTCGATTTCCGCCAGCGGCGCATCGAAGTTCTCAACCAGCTTGTCCCATTGCGCGTTGCCGACAAAGGGGCTTTCCAGAACCACGATCTCGGTCTGGCTGCTGTCTTCGTCCAGCACGTTCTTGAGGTTGGCAAACCGGGTTTTCAGCGACATCACGCGGTATTCACGCAGGCTGTCGATCGGCGGGTTGGTCACCTGGCTGAAGTTCTGACGGAAAAAATGGCTGAGTGGGCGGTATTGCTTTGACAGAACAGCCGAGGGCGTATCATCCCCCATGGATGCCAAGGCTTCCTTGCCGTCTTCCGCCATCGGAGCAAGGATTTGTTCCAGCTCTTCCACCGAGTATCCCGCAGCAATCTGGCGCTTTCGCAACTCGCCACCCGCAAAGATCGGCGCTTCGGCCACACCCGCAAGCGTTTCGTCCAGATCGTTTATCTTGCCAACCCATTCGCCAAATGGCAGCGCGCGGGCCAGTTTGTTCTTGATTTGGGTATCGCGGTACAGCTTGCCCTTTTTCATGTCGACCGCCAGCATCTGACCCGGCCCCAACGCGCCTTTTTCGGTCACGGTGGCTTCGTTGATCGGCACCATTCCGGCCTCGGACCCGGCGATGACAAGGCCATCGCCGGTCACCACGTACCGCATGGGGCGCAGCCCGTTCCGGTCCAGGCCGGCGCAGACCCAGCGCCCATCCGTCATCGCCAGCGCGGCCGGGCCATCCCATGGCTCCATCACCGAGTTGCAGTAGGAATACATGTCGCGCCACGCTTGCGGAAGTTCGACCGCCTGCTTGGACCAGCTTTCCGGAACCAGCATGGTTTTTGCCATCGGGGCAGACCGACCCGCGCGCACCAGCACTTCGAAAACCGAGTCTAATGCGGCAGAATCTGACGAACCACCTGCGATGATTGGCTTGATATCTTCAGCATAGTCACCAAAGGTTCCGCTGGCCATCCGGATCTCATGGCTTTTCATCCAGTTGACGTTGCCCTTGAGGGTGTTGATCTCGCCGTTGTGGGCCAGCATGCGGAATGGCTGCGCCAGCCACCATTGCGGGAACGTGTTGGTCGAATAACGCTGGTGGTAAATCGCGAATGCCGATTCAAAGCGTTCGTCCATGAGATCGGGATAGAATACAGCGACCTGTTCGGCCAACATCATACCCTTGTAGATGATCGACCGGCAGGACAGCGACGCAAGATAAAGACCCGAGATACCCGACACCAAAGCCGCTTTTTCGATGCGGCGACGGATGACATAGAGCTCGCGCTCGAAAGTTTCTTCGTCCACACCCTTGGAGTTCGAGATCAGGATCTGCTCAATCTCGGGGCGGGTTGCGTTGGCCTTTTCTCCCAGGCAAGTCACATCGACCGGCACGTGTCGCCAGCCATAGATGTAGTACCCCATACGCAGAACTTCGCTTTCGACGATGGTCCGGCACCGCTCCTGCGCGCCGAAATCGGTGCGGGGCAGGAAAACCTGACCAACAGCAATCAGTTCATTCAGCTTGGGTTCATGACCCGTGCGGCGAACCTGATCATAGAAGAAAGGAACCGGAATCTGCACATGGATGCCTGCGCCATCGCCGGTCTTGCCATCCGCGTCCACGGCTCCACGATGCCAGATCGCTTTCAGGGCATCGATCCCGGCATCCACCACCTTGCGCGACCGTTTGCCATCCACGGACACAACAAGGCCCACACCGCACGAAGAATGCTCTTCTGCCTCGGAATAGAGACCATTTTCGGCCATCCATTTGCGTTTTGCTTCTTCTGCCCGCACCCAATCGGCATCATATTTGGTCATTGGCTGTCTCCTTCATCAGAGGGGGAATACATGGCTTCGACCTCGGCTTTGGTCATTTGCCGACGTTCACCTGCGAACGCGTATCCCTCGGGCTTTTTGTCGATATAAAGTTCAAGTTTCAGTGGGTTACCTGCCGCATTTTCAAACAGGCCAGCCGCCATTTGTGTCTGTCCGTGCATCGCACCCGGCAGCGTGATCCGATACCAGAGCGAGGATCCGCAATCGCCGCAAAAAGCACGTTCTGCCCAGTCGGACGAAGTAAATGTCTTGACCGGGCCCAGCGCGGCATAGCCTTCTTTCGCCTGAAAGGTCACCAGCATCGAACTGGTCCACCGCCGGCATTGATCACAGTGACACGCCCCCAGAGCATCCCGCACAGGGGTGGCGGTGACTGTGACCGCGCCACACATGCATTGGCCTTGAAGTTCCGACATTTCGAACCCTCCTGAAAACTGGGGTTATTCCGCCGCCACGGCAGTTTTGGCGTTGAACCGGTCGATGATCGCGTCAGCGCAGTCGCGCCCGTCGCGGATCGCCCATACGACCAGTGAGGCACCGCGCACGATGTCCCCGATCGCGTACACACCATCCATTTCGGTTTCCCCGGTCTGGAATGCTGCCCTGACCGTTCCCCATCGGGTGACAGGCAAGTCGGGCTGCCCGAACAAGGTGGGCAGGTCTTCAGGCTCAAAACCCAATGCCTTGATCACCAGATCGGCGCCCTCAACATAATCCGCGCCTTCGATCACTTCGGGGGCCTGGCGACCAGATGCATCGGGTTGCCCCAGACGCATCTTCTGCACCATCACGCCAGAAACCTTGTCGTCGCCCGTGAACCCCTTGGGTGCACTGAGCCATTCGAATACCACGCCTTCTTCCTCGGCGTTCTGTGTCTCGCGCTGCGAACCCGGCATGTTTGTCCGGTCACGACGGTACAGGCATTTGACCGATGTCGCGCCCTGACGGATCGACGTACGCACACAATCCATCGCGGTGTCACCACCACCGATCACGACAACCTTCTTGCCCTCGGCATTCAGCCGTCCGTTGTCGAAATCCTCAACAGTGTCACCAAAGCTTTTACGGTTTGATGCGGTCAGGAAATCGATTGCCTTCTCGATCCCGGCAAGACCACTGCCCGGCATGGACAGATCCCTCGACTTGTAAACGCCCGTTGCGATGATGATGGCGTCATGCTTTGCGTGAATTTCAGCGAATTTTGCGGCGTCCACGTCGCAGTTCAATACGAACTCGACACCGCCGTCCGCCAACAGGTCGTTACGCCGCTGGACGACTTCTTTTTCCAGCTTGAAGCCCGGAATGCCATACATCAGCAGACCACCCGCACGGTCGTAGCGGTCATAGACCGTGACCTGAACACCGGCCCGACGCAGCATGTCCGCCGCGGCAAGACCACCCGGCCCGCCACCGATAATGCCGACGCTTTCACGGCGCTCTGTCGCAGGGACCACTGGTTTGACCCAGCCTTTGTCCCACGCCGTGTCGGTAATGTACTTTTCGATCGTGCCGATGGTGACCGTTCCGTGGCCGGATTGTTCGATCACGCAATTTCCTTCGCACAAACGGTCTTGCGGGCAGATGCGGCCGCAAATCTCGGGGAAGGTGTTTGTCGCCTGGCTGGTTTCGTAAGCCTCTTCCAGCCGTCCGGTTGCAGTCAGCCGCAACCAGTCGGGAATGTTGTTATGCAGCGGGCAGTGCGATTGACAGTAGGGCACACCGCATTGACTGCAACGGCTGGCCTGTTCTGCTGCTTTCTCGGCAGCGAACTCGGCATAAATTTCGTTAAAGTCTTCTCTGCGGTCATTGGCGGCACGCTTTTCCGGCATGACGCGGTCGATCTGCACAAATTTCAGCATCGGTTGCTTGGCCACGGGTCAGACTCCATGAATTGGCTTGGTTGGATTTCTTTATGCGATGCGCAAACGGATGAAAAGTCATATATGCTGACCTATTGTGAGAATTTTCCACCCGCTCACTCGAAATCTGTGAATTCTTAAAGGAATTTTAGGTACGATTCGGACCTATATGAAGACTTTCCTTTTCCCCACCACCCTTATAGCCATACACCACATAAAAAACGTGGCGGCAGCACGGCAGGGCAGATGAGTCTTTTCCACCTGATTCTCGTGGCAATCATTCAGGGAATAACTGAGTTTTTGCCCATTTCGTCTTCGGGTCACCTGATCCTGCTGCCGAACTTGTCGGGCCTTCAGGATCAGGGTCAGGCCATAGACATCGCGGTGCACGTGGGAACCCTTGGAGCGGTCGTTCTGTATTTCTGGGCGGATGTGAAGCAGGCTCTTGCCGGGGTGCCGCGCGCCCTGACCGGCCGGACAGATACGCCGCAGGCCCGTTTGGCTCTTGGTCTGATCATTGCGACACTTCCAACCGTGATTGCAGGTCTGATTCTGCATCTGACCGGGTTAAGCGAGGCCATGCGTTCGATCGCTGTAATCGGGTGGACGATGCTGGGCTTTGGCCTGCTGCTTTATTGGATTGACCAGAAAGGCCCCCAAAAGAAAGAGGCGTCTGATTGGGGTATTCGCGATGCTTTCGTCATGGGGCTGTGGCAGGTTCTTGCGCTGATCCCCGGAACATCGCGGTCCGGGATCACCATTACAGGGGCACGTCAATTGGGCTATACCAGAGAAGACGGCGCGCGGATTGCCATGCTGATGTCAATCCCAACCATTCTGGCCTCTGGCACACTGCTTGCACTGGATGTGATACGCGACGCTGATGCGCAACTGGCCCGGGATGGGGCCATTGCCGCGGCATTTGCTTTTGTCTCAGCACTATTGGCGCTTAGCCTTATGATGCGACTGCTGCGCAGTGTCAGCTTTACGCCCTATGTGATCTACCGCGTCATTCTGGGCGCAGCATTGTTGTTCATGGCCTACAGCTGATCAGATACGCAGGTTTTTCGCCGAGTTCTGAATGTCGTCATACTGCCCCGATGGGCGGAATTTCCAAAGATATTCCGGCAGCACCGATTCCAGAGTGGTCGGCGCAATGCCTAGGTCCGCAAAGGACTTGGCCCCGTCAGATACCACGTTGTCATGACGCAGATTCCTGACCTGATCGCGGGTCAGAATGTTGTTCGAGAACAGCTGGAAGCTGACGAATTTCGCAATATCCAGCACGCCCGCCATAATCCGGGCAGCAAAGAACGGCAGACCGACAATGATGCGCCGCCGGTGGATCACTTCAAGCATCTGCTGCATCAGGGCGCGGAAGGTTTTCACTTCCGGTCCGCCAAGCTCGTACACGCCCGGCTCTGCCTGCCCCAGAATACCTTTGACCGCTGCCTGGGCCACGTCGTCCACGTAGACGGGTTGGAATTTGGTCTCGGCACCAACCACTGGCAGGAACGGACCCATGCGGGTCATCCCGGCAAATCGGTTATAGAACTGATCCTCGGTACCGAAGATTACAGATGGGCGAAGGATCACCGCATCCGGTATGTGCTTCAGCACACCTGCCTCGCCCAGCGCTTTGGTCCGGGCATAATCGCTGGCCGCGTTTGCATCCGCACCGATGGCCGAAATATGCACCATTCGACCAATGCCCTGCTGTGCGGCCAGGCGCGCAATACGCTCGGCCCCTTCGGCCTGAACGGCATCAAACGCGTTCTTGCCCAGTTCATTCAGCACACCTACGCAGTTCACCACGACATCGGCGCTCTGCATCGCCAGCGCGACCGAGGCGTCATCGCGGATATTGCACAGCACAGGCTCAACCTGTCCCACGACGCCGTAGGGTTTCACGAACATGGCTTCGTTCGGGCGTCGTACAGCCACCCGCACACGCCACCCCTCACTCGCCATACGTCGCGCGATGTAGCGACCGACAAATCCCGATCCGCCATAAATCGTCACCAGTTTCGACATGAGAGGGCTCCTGCTGAGAAATTGCGCTCTAGAACTAACGCTCGCAGGCCAGCCAAACAAGGCACTAATTCGCCGCGCCGGTCATGAAATACTCAGGCCAAAATCTCAGTTCGAAAACCGAATTCAAAAAACTTTCAAAATTCATTCAGAATCCGGTTGACGCCCCCCGCCAGTCAGCTTAAACGCCGCTCCACGACACCTGCCCAGGTGGCGGAATTGGTAGACGCGCTAGCTTCAGGTGCTAGTGTCCGTATGGACGTGGAGGTTCGAGTCCTCTCCTGGGCACCATTACTTCCCCAAAAATATATAAATTCCAAGAACTTAGCGGAAATTTCAGACCTGTAAAGGTGACACAAGAGGTGACGCAATGCCTCTAATCATCTTTGAAGCAGAAGCGATTCTGATCATGGCTAGATACACTGAACAAAAGAACTCCAATGGTGTTTGGTAATTTCGTAGGCGTGTTCCCCAAGACGTTCGAAAGCACTACCCCAAGCTAAGCAAGCGAAACAAACTCAATTTTGCTCTCCAAACGAAAGACCCCAAGGAAGCGACTGTTCTGGCTCAGAGAAAAGCCACCGAACAAGATGGGTTCTGGAAAAGTGTCAGAAGGGCCGAAAGAGTATTTCAGGTTGATGGGAAAAGACCCAGAAAGCAGGCAGGAAATGGTCGCGCTCGAATAGTCTGCCTGACGTCAGACAGAGGTTGAAAATGCCCAGTCCGAGAACAAAAGGAGGCACCATCATGGCGATGGCGGCGGGATTATCGATAAGGGCGGATATTTCTTTGGTGGCAAATAGCGGCAACTTTCTTCTCCGTTGTTTTGCGACGGAAAAGTGTGCTCCTCAGCAACAGGTACTTTTGATCACTGTCGGTGGAATGAATGCATACCCGGCAACATTGCAGATCGTTCAGACCTGAGTGGGTAACGCAGAGGTTCGAAATCTGGCAGGCGGTTGCCCGATCTCTTTCTTGAATGCGCGACTGAACGCTGCTTCCGAGGAATACCCACTCAGATCCGCGGCCTCGGCAACACTGACACCTTTCTCTACCAACGCGCTGCGGGCAATCTGCATACGCCATGCAGTCACATATTGCATCGGTGTGATCCCAAGCTTCTCGGAAAACCGCATTGCGAAACTTGTCCGAGACAATGCCGCCCTGTTGGCCAAAGAATCGACACTCCACTGCGCTGTCGGGTCATTATGGAACGCCGTCAATGCGCGGGTAAGATAAACATCGGCGAAACCTGCGAGTTTCCCCCCTGTTCTGGCGGTATCTTCGATATGGCACCGGATAGCCTGCGCAAAAATCGCCTCTGACATCTTCAGCGCAATCAAATCACCTCCAAAACGGCCGAACCCTGCCTCGGACCCTATCACGCGCAACGTCGCTTCCAGCCAATCGCTGGCCTCGGCGCCATAATCCCGGATGACAATGCTTGGCGGCAATCGGTCAAGCAACAGATGCCTTGATCCTTCGGCTAGTGAAAAATGACCACAAATCAGCTGGTTCTCCATGTTGGGGTCGTTGCCGCCATACACCAGAACACCCTTACCATCATAGCCGGACCTTTCCAGCACGTCATCCAGCGGCAAGGCGTCTTCCGGGCCCGAAACACGACAATTCAACGTATGTGCCGCCCCGTGTGGAACCAGGATAAGATCGCCTTTGGTAAGGCGTAGCGCCCGATCTTCTCCTGCGACGCGCACTACGCACTCACCGCGATGTACATAGTGGAACCGGGCCACGTTCTGAAACGCCGGCACCTGGATCCCCCAGGGCTGTTCGCTAAGGCTGGTGCGGAAATACAGTGTCCCCTTGAGCGACAGGCGGGTCAGAATATCACTTAGCAGATCAAGCATGGTTGCTGATATTACCAAGAGTTCGATATCTGTCTACATGTTCGAACGATAGGGCATGTCTTCTGGACGGCAGGCAATTCAAAGACAAGGCAAACTGTACGCATATCAGGGCTTCAATCAACTTTGGAGATTCCAGATGAAAACCGTTTTCCTTTCTGCTGCTCTTGTCGTCGTCGGCTATGCTGCTGTTGCAGATGAGAACAAGATGAACGATCTTGAAATCGCGCATACAGCGTATACTGCCGGTGAAATCGACATCCGCTATGCGCATCTTGCTCTTGCTGTGTCCGACAATAACGACGTTCGGGATTTTGCGAACACAATGATCCGTGATCATGCGGCCGTGAACCAAGCTGCAGGGGCGTTGATCCAACAACTGAATGTAACGCCCCAGGACAACGCCCTCAGCCAGGCCCTGGTTAAAGGTTCGGTCGAGAAACGCGATGAGCTGAGCGGGCTGCGCGGTAAAGCCTTTGATTGCGCCTACGCTCAGAATGAGCTCGCCTATCATCAGATCGTGAACAAAACGGTTGAGGACGAGTTCATCCCCAACACCACCGTTGAGCCGCTCACCAACCTGCTGCAGGATGCTCTTGCCACATTCAAACAGCATGAAGGCCACGCCGAACAGATGGTGTCTGGGCTGGATTGCGGCTGATGGCTGTACTGTCACGCAGAAAGTTTGGTGCCGTACTGGGTGCGGCACCGCTTACTCTCCTGGCTGGCGCATTGGGTGCGTCCGCCGGGGCAACCAGCCATCAGATTTCTATTCGCAAATTCAAGTTCGCGCCTGAGAAACTCGAAGTTTCGGTCGGTGATGAGGTGATCTGGACCAATCTGGACATCGCGCCTCACACCGCAACGGAACAAGAGATGCAAGATTGGGACACCGGGCCTCTAGAGCGGAACGAAAAGGCAGCCGTGGTATTCGACAAACCCGGGGTTTATGCCTATTTCTGCGTGTTTCACCCGCATATGAAGGGGGTTATCGTAGTGAAAGATTAATCAGCGGCTACACGCGGGGAACTGAGCGTCGCCGTGCTTTGATTTCTTCATCAGAGTCACCTCATTCATCCGTAAAAACCTACTTCTAAACGCCCCAAATTTTCGGTGAGATTACCACCCGGCGCGTCTGTTCAACCCGCGGCCGAAGAATACGAAAATCACACCTGCAAGAACGAGGGAGTGTCGGAGGCAGAGTATACGTGCGAAGTTGCCGTGATATTCGGCGGCGGACCAATTCCATTCCTAAAATCCTGCTGTTTTGTCACGTTTTCCTTTTGGATTGAAATAACGCGTCGCACCCGAAGAATTCGCACGCCATTATGCGCGGCGCCTTCAGATGCACTGGTTGGTCACCGCAGGGTTATTGTGTTGAATTCGGGCCTTCAGGATGTTTTCTGCTTTGGCCTTCTTAAGAGGATTACGGGTCTATTTCCCCACGATCAGCTGGTGGGTGCGGTCTCTGAAATCACAGATTTGAATCGATGTTTCTGGATGCGATTTTGCGAAAAACGACCAAAAGTTCACGGTTGTTTACTCCAACAGCTTGGAACGCGTTGCCGACTTTGGCCCCAAGATTGTGGCCGGAATTGGAGTAAATTTGGTTTATATCTGCGTTTATGCCTCAATTTTGGCGACGGAGAGCGGCCGCTATTCAACTTGTTGTTATATTGAAGAGAAATGTCGATCACAAAGGCGTTATATTTCCGATTTCCGTTGCGGCACCCTTGGTACCTTACGCCCTGTTCAGTGATGTGAATTGTGGCACGGCTTTGAAGCCCAAGCCGTCTATGGCATTTGCCAAGCGAATCCCTATGCCGCCCGCATTCCGAGGAGTGATGGTGTTCGCAAAAGGGCCATTACGGTTCATTCGCCGCAGTTACGTCAGATGGGCCATAAATGCCTCGACCACACGCTCATACACATCGCGCTTGAAGGGCACGATTTCCGCGATCAGCCGGTCGGGCTCTTGCCATTTCCAGCGGGTGAACTCCGGGTGGTCGGTTTCGATGTTGATCTGATCGTCGGTGCCGGAGAAACGTAGCAGGAACCATTTCTGTTCCTGCCCGCGATAGCGGCCTTTCCAGATGTGGGGCACGATGTCATAGGGCAGGTCATAGGGCAGCCAGCCCTCGGTTTCGGCGATGATTTCGACCAGATCAGCCGTGACCCCGGTTTCTTCCCACAGCTCGCGCAGGGCCGCGACGCGGGGGTCTTCGCCCTTGTCCACACCGCCCTGCGGCATTTGCCAGGCGTCCGCGTGGCGGTCGTTGCGCTGTCCCACGAAAATCTTGCCCTCGGCATTCATCAGCATCAGCCCGACGCAGGGGCGATAGGGCAGTTTGGCGATTTCTTCGGGGGTCATGCGCGGCCTCATCGGGTTGTTCCGCCCACCTCTAGCAATCACCGGCGCTACAGCAAAGAGGGTGACGTGGGGTTTCGCGTGACAAAGTTGACGCGAACGTCAATCTAGCGGGCAAATTCAGGAGGGAGAGTTCCGCCATGACTGCGTACCCGAATATGCTGGCCCCGCTGGATCTGGGCTTTACCACGTTGAAAAACCGCGTGCTGATGGGCTCGATGCATACGGGGCTTGAGGAGACCGGCGACTGGAACCGGGTGGCCGAGTTCTATGCCGACCGGGCGCGGGGCGGCGTGGCCCTGATGGTGACGGGCGGGATTGGTCCGAACCTTGAAGGCTCGGTCCTGCCGGGGGCTTCGATGATGGTGAGCGACAAGGATGTGGCGCACCATTCCATCGTGACGCAGCGCGTCCATGAAGCGGGCGGCAAGATCGCAATGCAGATCCTGCATGCGGGGCGCTATGCCTATGGGCCGAAATGCGTGGCCCCCAGCCCGGTGAAATCGCCGATCTCTCCGTTCCCGCCCACTGAGCTGGATGAAGAGGGCATCGAGAAGCAGATCAGCGATATCGTCAACGCCGCCGTACTGGCGCAAAAGGCGGGTTATGACGGGGTCGAGATTATGGGGTCGGAGGGGTACTTCCTGAACCAGTTCCTTGTGACCCATACCAACAAGCGCACCGACCGCTGGGGCGGGTCTTATGAGAACCGGATGCGTCTGCCGATCGAAGTTGTACGCCGCACGCGCGAGGCGGTGGGCACCGACTTCATCATCATCTACCGGCTGTCGATGATCGATCTGGTCCCCAACGGCTCGACCCATGACGAGGTGGTGCAACTGGCGCAGGAGATCGAAAAGGCCGGGGCCACGATCATCAATACCGGCATTGGCTGGCACGAGGCGCGGATTCCCACGATTGCCACCAGCGTGCCGCGCGCGGCCTTTGCCTGGGTGACCAAGAAGCTGATGGGCAAGGTGGGGATACCGGTGATCACATCGAACCGGATCAACACCCCCGAGGTGGCCGAAGAGGTTCTTTCGACCGGCTGCGCCGACATGGTCTCGCTGGCCCGCCCGATGCTGGCGGATGCGGATTTCGTGGCCAAGGCGATTGAGGGTGAGGCCGCAAAGATCGCGCCTTGCATTGCCTGCAATCAGGCCTGTCTGGATCACACGTTCAGCGGCAAGCTGACCTCGTGCCTCGTGAACCCGCGCGCCTGTCATGAGACCGAACTGGTGATTGAACCGGCCAAAACGCGCAAATCCATTGCCATTGTGGGCGCAGGTCCTGCCGGACTGTCGACCGCAATGACTGCGGCCCAGCGCGGCCACGATGTTACCCTGTTCGACCGCGCTGATGAGGTCGGCGGGCAGCTGAACATGGCCAAGCAGGTGCCGGGGAAAGAAGAATTCTGGGGTCTTGTCGACTGGTACCGCACCATGATGGATGAACTGGGCGTGAAAGTGGAACTGAACCGCGAGGTAGGCGCAGATGACCTGACCGGCTTTGACGAGGTGGTCATAGCCACCGGTGTCAGCCCGCGTGATCCGCAGATACCAGGGCAGGATCGGGACAACGTCCTGAGTTACATCGACGTGCTGCGCGGCAAGGCCGAGGTTGGCAAGTCTGCTGCCGTGATCGGGGCCGGTGGCATCGGCTTTGATGTGTCCGAATTCCTTCTGGAAGAGGGTCACAGCGCCACGACCGACCTGCCGCTATGGATGAAGGAATGGGGCGTGACGGACCCGGCTGAACACCGCGCAGGGTTAGCGCCCGAGGGGCCGCAACCCAGCGCACCCGCGCGGCAGGTCACCCTGTTGCAGCGCAAGAAGCAGGCACATGGCAAAGGTCTTGGCAAAACCACCGGCTGGATTCACCGGGCAACGCTGAAGATGAAGAACGTCAATTTCGTGGGCGGCGTGAATTATGAGCGCATCGATGATGACGGCCTGCATGTCAGCTTTGGCGAAGAGCGCGCAGACCCGACGGTGATCGCGGCCGATACCATCGTGCTGTGTGCCGGTCAGGTGTCCGAACGGTCACTGGCGGACGCGCTGATCGAGCGGGGCATCACCCCCCATGTGATTGGGGGTGCGGATGTCGCCGCCGAGCTGGACGCCAAGCGCGCGATCAATCAGGGCACGCGGCTGGCGGCGGAATTCTGATCGCCAAGTTTAGCGTTTCCTAATCGGACAGCGCGAGTTTTGCACCCAGTGCGCCAAAGGCCGTTGCAAAACTCCGCCTGATCCACTTCATCACCGTTGGACGGCTGATCACATAGTCGCGGGCCAGCGCTGCGCAGGCCCCGTATCCGACGAAGACAACAAAGGTCATGGCCATAAAGGCCAGGGCCAGCTGGATCAGCGCACCTCCTGCGTTCGCCGTGTCGGCTGGCAGAAACTGCGGCAGAAACGCCAGAAAGAACAGCGACAGCTTGGGGTTCAGCACGTTGATGAGCGTTCCGGTGATGGCAATCTTGAAACTGCTTTTCGCGGTCTTGTCGGCGGTGACATCCAAGGCGCCGCCACTCCTTAGAATGCCCCAAGCCATGTAGAAAAGGTAAATGACACCAAGGTATTTCACGAGCTGAAACGCCACGGCACTGGTGTGCAGCAATGCGGCAAGCCCGACGATACTGGCCACGGCAGCGGGAACGATTCCCACTGTGCATCCGACCGCGGCGGCAACGCTGGCCCGGAAACCGCGGCCCAGGCCAACGGCCAGTGTGTAGATGACACCGGTGCCCGGCAGCAGCACGACGATCATGGAAGTGATGAAGAATTCCAGTGACATTCAAACCCCCTGCAAATGCGCGCAGGGTCGCGAACATCCGCAAAGATGTAAATACCGATCGGTCAGGGAACAGGGGTTACGGCCCGGTGTTGCCGTCGGACGGGGTGGTGAAACTTGGCTTTGCAAAGGGTTTTCGGGGTTCCGCGCCCCCGGCCAAAAGACCGACAAGGACGGAGACGGAGAAAACGGATTTCCTGACCCCTTCTGTGGTCACAAAAATGCCATTCTAAGATGAACAGAAACGAAGGATTGCGCGGAAAATGCAGTATCGCAGGGTTCGGGGCCGGTTTGGAAACCACTGTTTCTGCGTTTCTGATACGCAAACGATCCGATTCAAATCCCTGATATTATCCCATGTATGCCCCGATTCCGCCCAGATTCAGAGCGATAGTCGGGTTGGAAATCAAGATCTGGGGAACGAGAATGGACCGACTGACCGAAATGGAAGCCTTCGCCAATGTGGTGGACCAGGGTGGCTTCACCGATGCGGCCAAGAAGATGGGCATCTCCAAATCGGCCGTGTCCAAACACGTCTCGAGCCTCGAAGCGCGTCTGGGAGCCCGGCTGCTGAACCGCACCACGCGCCGGGTGTCGCCGACAGAAATCGGCCTGGCCTATTATGACCGCGCGCGTCGCGTTCTGAATGATGCGGGTGAAGCGGATTCGCTGGTCACATCGATGCAATCGGCCCCGTCCGGACTGCTGCGCATCAGCGTAGCCACGGATTTCGGTGTCAATCACCTGTCGCCGGTCCTGTCCGATTTCCTGGCCGTCTACCCCGACATCACCGTGAACATGGTGCTGAACAACCGCTATGTCGAACTGATTTCCGAAGGATTTGATGTGGCCGTGCGCATCGGTGAGCTGGAAGACAGCACGTTGCGCGCCCGCAAGCTGACCGAAACGGTCAAACGCATGGTCGCCGCGCCCAGCTATATCGAACGGTTCGGGCGCCCGCAGAAGATCGACGATCTGAACGAACACAAGTTGCTGCACTATTCCAGCCAGTCGTCAGGCAATGTCTGGAAACTGACCGCACCGTCCGGTGAAAAGCGTCAGGTGCGCACCGCGGGCTGGCTGAGCGTGAATGACGGCCAGTCGCTGCTGAACGCGGCCATCTCGGGGCTGGGGATCGCGTATCTGCCCAGCTATCTTTATGCCGAAGCGTTGAAATCGGGGCGGGTTGTCGATGCCATGCCGTCCCTGCCGGACGAGGTACAGGGCATTTACGCCGTTTATCCGCCCGGCCGCTTCACACAACCCAAAGTACGGGCCTTCATCGATTTTCTGGTCGACGCATTCGAAGACAAAAGCCCGATGGATTGGTAGTTTCTCCCTGAAGACCAACCTTTGGCCCGCATGTCAAAGTGCGGGCCTTTTTTTATGAACCGATCACCGTCAGGCCGATGGATCGCGCGGAAGAGCGTAGGCTTTCCATCAATACGTTCTGGCCCGGCGGCGGCGTTTCGGCATTGCGCGCCAGCAATGCGATATCGCGATTGGCATTGGGAATGGACAGCGGGCGCAGCCGTACTTCGTCGCGGTAAATGCCCTGTCTGCGGGCAAACAGATCCGGCAGTACCGCAACCCCAACCCCCGAGGCCGCCATCAAGACAATGGAATCAAGCGTTGTGCCTTCATATTCATCCGAAACCACGCCACCGCATTCGGCTGCCAGCGCATAGACGATGCGCGACAGGCGGTGGCTTTGGTCAAGGGTCAGGAACAGCCGGTTCTGCAAGTCGGCCGCTCTGACGCCCTGTGGGTCCTGCGCCAGAACGTCGTCAACGGCCACCGCAACCCAGAGGGGTTCGTTGAACAAGCGGTGCTGAACGGTATTGGGGTGATCCTCGGGCGTTGACAGGATCAGGTCAAACCGACCGGATTTCAGGCCCTGTTCCAGATCGCGGGTGTTTTCCTCGCGCACGACAATGCGTAATCCGGGGCGCAGGCGGTGCACCTCTTTGATGGCTTGCGGCAGCAGGTACGGCCCGATCGAAGGCAAAACGCCCAGTCGCAACCTTCCTCCGACAGGCATATCGTTGGTCATGGCGTGGCGCAGGTCCTTGACCTCGGCAAGGATCTTTTGCGCGCGCGAGATGAACTCTTCCCCCTTTGTGGTCACCTGAATTCCACCACGGTTGCGGTCAAAGATCCGAACGCCAAGCTCTTGTTCTACGGTTGCAATTTGCGCCGACAGGCTGGGTTGACTGACATTCAGCACCTCGGCGGCCAAACTGAACCGCCCGAGGCGGCTGACCGTGACGATGTATTCCAATTGGCGCAGGGTTGGACGCATTTCATAGCCTGAAACTATATTAAGCTTATAAAGATAGTATTTGGCGAAATCAATTTTGCAAGGCACCTAGCCCTGAAACGAGGGATCAGGAGACAAGTATGCCCGGAGTGATCGAGACGCTGTCCAGCAACCTGCTGGTGCCCACCATATTGTTTTTTGCCCTAGGGCTTCTGGCCGCTTTTGTGCGCAGCGATTTGTCTATCCCGGCGGGCGCGGCCAAGTTCATGTCGCTTTACCTGCTGCTGGCCATCGGGTTCAAAGGCGGTGCCAGCCTTGCCGCGCATGGCATCCACCTGCAACTGTTCCTGACCCTGCTGGGCGGCGTGGCCCTGTCCTTTACCATCCCCTTCGTGGCCTTTGCCCTGCTGAGGGTTATGACACGGCTGGATGCGTTAAATGCAGCGGCGGTCGCAGGGCATTACGGCTCGATTTCGATTGTCACCTTTGTCACCGCCACCAGCCTGCTGGATCTGGTGGGATTGACCCATGACGGGTTCATGGTGGCGGTTGCGGCAGCGATGGAGGTGCCGGCCATTCTGTCGGCGCTGTGGCTGGCGCACAAGACCAGCGGCAATGGCGTCAAGGATGACAAGCTGTGGCGTGATCTGCTGGCCAATGGATCGATTGTGCTGCTGACCGGGGCGTTCCTGATCGGAGCCATAACCGGGGGTGAAGGCATGCAGATGATCGCGCCTTTCATCGTAACGCCTTTCACTGGCATCCTGTGCCTGTTCCTGCTGGATATGGGGCTTTCGGCTGGGCGCAGCCTGATCAGCAATCGCGACAAACTGTCGGTTGGCCTGTTCGCCTTTGGCGTATTGATGCCCCTGATCGGCGCGCTGATGGCCTGGGCCGTCGGTGCGGTGATCGGATTGCCGCAAGGCAGCCTGTTCCTATTCATGGTGCTGTCGGCCTCGGCGTCTTATATCGCGGTTCCGGCCGCCATGAAAATCGCACTGCCAAAGGCCGAGGCCGGGATTTATCTGACCCTGTCGCTGGGTGTGTCGTTTCCGTTCAACATCACGGTCGGACTGCCGCTCTACCTGTGGTGGGTCAGTTGACGAGCAAGACCGCCTCGACCCGGCGGTTCAGCTCGCGCCCTTCGGGGGTTGCGTTCGAGGTAAGCGGGGACAGATAGCCGACGCCCTGCGCCTCGATCCGGTCAGCGGCCACGCCATGCGCATCAATCAGACGGGTGCGGACCGACTCGGCCCGGCTTTTGCTGACCGCGATATTGGCCTGCAACGCGCCGGTGTCATCGGTATGCCCCACCAGCGCCAGGCGCATCTTTGGATTTTCGGCCAGATACCCGGCCAGCAGGGTCAGAGAGGCATATGTCCCCTCGTCCAGCGCAACCTCACCGGTTGGAAAATGCAGATCGTCCAGTATCACGTGACCCGATGTTGCCAGCGCCTCAAGCAGCCCGCCCGACCCCTCGACAGCCTGTTCGATCACGACCGGAACAGGGTCTGGTGCATTCTGGGGTGTGACGCGGATCATCTGGACATACCCGTCCGGAGGGTTGCGGCTGACCAGCAGGCTGAGGGCAACAGCCCCCTTGGTGGCCGACAGGAAACGGTAATCCTGAATGGCGACATACATGTCCGGGGTCGGAACGACCTCGGTGCCAAAGCGGAAATCGAAGCCGCCACAGGCGCGGGCATCACATTCGAACAGAATCTTGTAGCCCTGCGCCTCGATCTGGTCGCGCAGCGGCGTCAGAAGCTGAAGGGTTGTGCTTGAGCCCGCCTGAAGCCGCCACGTGTAGCGTTCAACCCGGCCTTCGAGGGTGTCAGCAGGCACCGCGCCATTCGCATAAGGCCCCGTTGGCAGGTCATAGCTGTCCAGCGGCGAGGTACGGTCGCTGATCTGGCGGGCGCTGGCTGGCAGGGTCAGGTCCTGCGCCAGAACCGGCCCCGCCAGCAGCGTGGCAATGAGGGCGGCTGATCGGATCATCGAAACTGCGCGTGATACTCGGGGTTGGGCACCATTGCCGTGGCACTGGCCACCCGGTTGGACATGTTGAAGAACCCGGCGACATTGGCAATGTCCCAGATATCGCGGTCGGAAAAGCCTGCGTCGCGCAGACGCTGGCGGTCGGGCTCTTCGATCTCGGCGCTGGCGGTTGTCATTTTGGCGGCAAAGTCCAGCATTGCGCGCTGCCGGGGCTCGATCGGGGCAACACGGTAGTTCATCACCAGCATCTCGCCCAGTTGCGGGTTGCCCGAAAGCTGCCGGACCGCCGCGCCGTGTGCCACCAGACAGTAGAAGCACTTGTTGATCGACGATACGACCACGGCAATCATCTCGCGCTCCAGCTTGGACAGGCCGCTGTTGGCCAGCATCAGATCATTATACATCGCCGTGAACGTGTTCAGCTTGTCGATATCGAAGGCGTTTGCCTTTAGCACATTCGGCACTATGCCCAGCTTTTCGACACAGATATCGAAATACTTCTGCGTTTCCGGCGGCAGTGGATCGACCATGGGCAGGTTCAGCGCGGTGGGCATGTCTTTCTGTGTCATGGCGACCCCTTTTGTTCAGACAAGGTGACGGTAATGGTATTCACTGGCGATCTCCATCCCGAGGGCGCAATAGAGACCGTTGGCACCTTCATTGGCCTTGGTGCAGATCACAGTGAAGGTTTGAGCACCGTTGTCACCTGCCCAAATCGCCGCGGCGCGCATGGTCCACTGACCCAGCCCCTGACGGCGGTGCGCGGGCAGGATTTCAAGCGCATGCAGCATCGCGACATCGCCATGCATCGCCACGAAGGCTGCCCCGCTGGGTTGGTCGTTGTGGCGCAGCAGCAGACCGGTTTTGGGACCCTTCGCGCGCTCCATCACCGCCAGACGTTCGGGCCCGATCCCACCAGCCGCCCAGATTTCGCGCATGATTTCAAGCGGCTCCCAGACCGAAAACACCATGACCGGAGGGATCGGCTGATCGGTGAGGTGAGAGACGGGGCACGTATAGATGTTGACCGGATCAAGGATGTCATATCCCCGTTGCGCCAGCTTTGCATCCAGCGCCTCATCCCCCGGGCGCAGGCAGAAGATGGATTTCTGCCCCATGGCCTGCATCGCGGCCTCGGCCGCGTCGATATCTGCATCACTGGCCGGGGCCAGCGCATTGGCTGCAGAAACACGCGAGCCGCCGCCCTGCCCTTCGCGCAGCTGAAACGGCCCCAGCCTGCGATACCGCGCGGCAGGCCATGTGCCGTCGACGATGTCCGCCCAGTCGCCGCTCAAAGCGCAAGCTCTTTCGCCAGACGGGTCATGGCCGCGTCAATCCGACTGCCATCGGTGCCGCGCACCACCACGTTGGCCCCGAAGGCCCCGTTGATCTGAAACGGATAGCAACCGATGGACAGATCGCTGAAATCCTCGGCCAGCGCGGACAGGTTTGCGGCGATATCGCCTTCGCCCCGGTCCACGCGCAGGGTTTGCGACAACAAGGGGCTGCCACCGGTCAGTGTGGGCAGGACGCTGGCGACCATGGCCTGAAACACCAGCGGTACCCCGGCCATCACATGCACGTTCTTCAGGGTGAAACCCGGCGCCGTCGAGACCGGATTGTCGATCAATGTCGCGCCATCCGGGATACGCGCCATGCGCAGGCGGGCAGCGTTCAGTTCCAGCCCGGATTTGTCGTAATGCGCCTGCAACAGCGCGCACGCGTCGTCGCGAATGTCAATCGGGGTGTCAAAGGCGCGCGCAATGCAATCGGCGGTAATATCGTCATGGGTCGGGCCGATGCCGCCGCTGGTAAAGACGGTGTCGTGGCTGTCAGACAGCGCTTTGACCGCCGCTTCGATGGCGGGGGCGTCATCGCTGACGATGCGGACCTCTTTCAGATCGATGCCGTGTTTTGCCAGCTCCTGCGCCAGATAATGCATGTTTGCATCGCGGGTGCGGCCCGACAGGATTTCATCCCCGATCACCAGCATTGCTGCGGTTGGATTGGCCATGGCGCGGACTCCTCTTGATCGTCTTCAGGGGCAGGTATAGGCCGTGAGACATGCGTTTTGGAACCCCTCTTGTCCCCGCCCGCCTGATCCGTCGCTACAAACGCTTTCTGGCCGATTGCCGTTTGGAAGACGGGCACGAAGTGACTGCCCATTGCGCCAATCCGGGATCCATGATGGGGCTGGCCGAACCGGGCCAGTTGATCTGGCTTGAGCCCAATGACGACCCGAAGAAAAAGCTGAAATTCGGCTGGCGGCTGGTGGATCACGAAAACGGGCATTTCACCGGGGTCGATACTTCCGTCCCGAACCGCGCCCTGCGGGCAGCGCTTGAGGCGCGCGAGATCCCCGAGCTGGCCGCTTATGACACCGTCCGGCCCGAGGTGAAATACGGGCAAAACAGCCGTATCGATTTCCTGCTGAGCGGCCCCGGCCTGCCAGATGCCTATATCGAGGTCAAAAGCGTGACGCTGTCCCGCCAGCCCGGTCTGGCCGAGTTCCCCGACAGCGTCACCGCCCGCGGCACCAAACATCTGGGCGAGCTGGCACAGACGGCAGCGCAGGGGCACCGGGCGATCATGCTGTACCTGGTGCAACGCACCGATTGCAACCGGTTCGCGCTGGCCGCGGATATCGACCCGGTCTATGCAGCGGCCTTTGAGGCGGCACAGGCGATGGGGGTAGAGCGGATGATTTGCGGGACGCGGATTTCGCCGGATGGGGTTTGGGTTGACGTCAGTACCTTTCCTGTAATCAACCAGCATGACCCTGGCCTGCTGACGTAGCCCAAAATGCGCGCGATTGACTAAGGAGCACTGATTGAGACTGTTTGGCGCGCGTCTAAGACGCAGCAACCGCTTGTGCCATGAGTTTCAAATGCCTCATATCTGTACCGCAGCACCCTCCTATCACTGAAATTGACGGGTTGTTATGCACGACGTCCGCAATCTCTTGCCCAAGCACATGGGGGTCACCTTCGTCTAATTCCTCGGCCTCATCCAGTTCCGCATGAGAGCAACTTGATGCGTTTGCGACAACGCCTCTTAGTCTTGGATGGCGATTTAGCGCATCGGAAAAGTGGGTCGGATGGGCACAATTGACCATGAAGAACTGCGCAGCCGCATCCGTGGCGACATCGATTTGATCCAGCGCGTCTACAAGCTTTGTTCCATCAGCCAGACACCCGTCGGTTTCAACAACCAATGACATCACTATCGGTAGTCCAAAATCCTGCGCAGCCAGAATGCAGCCCGCTGCTTCGCTAGGTCTGTTGAACGTATAAGCTGTCACCAAGTCGACACTGGTTTGTTTCAAAACGGCAAGCTGCGCACTGTGATACTGACGGGCATCATCGATCGACATGGCCGGAACGTCCGCATAGGGATCGTGGCGTGGGCCGACGCAAGCAGAAACCAAAACGTCATCTCGACCAGCGCTCTGACGCACGTCTTCCATTAACGCGACAGCATCCCGGTTTATTTCATCCAGTTGTTCAGCGTCGTAACCCAGAGGAGCAGCCCGATCAGCATTGGCCATCCAAGTCGGTGCATCAAGTATGCAACCCACCTCCATCTCGCCCGCCAACTGAACAAGCGCGTGCATCTGACCTGCAAGGACAGAACGGGTTTCTGGGTTCTCTAGCAATGGAAATGAGGCAAATCCCGGCAAATCTATGCCGTGGTTAAAGATCAGATCCGTGCCAGTTCCGGCAAAAACCAAATACTTCTTGTCTGTCTCGTGCGGGAGCTGTCGTGGCACTTCAGTGCGCTCCTTAGTTGTTGGAGTTCATCGCAACAATAACAGGGCAGAGGCTGTCTGTGAAATTTGCTGTGTAAACTGAACAAACACCAAACCGTTATGCGTCAACGCAATGGTCGATGGGTCAAACCGGATTTGAAACCTAACTGCAGTTCAAGTTCTTGAACTCTCGTGGTTCTGCCCCATGTGCCGCCTGATACACTGCGCCCTCTGGTACTTTCTGCACAAGCAGCGTAAAAGAAGTGCCGCGCGTAACATTTGGAGCTTTGCGTCGATGAAAGAGCATCGTGGCCGCCTGACCAAGGACGGTATCCGCATCTATGAACAGGGTGATTTTGCCGGGATGCACGCGGCGGGCGCTCTGGCGGCGCGGATATTGGATGATATCGCCGCGCATGTCTTTCCCGGTCAGACCACGGGTGCGCTTGACGGGCTGATCACTCAGATGGTCGAGGATGCGGGCGCGACCTCGGCCACGATCGGCTACAAAGGGTACGAGCACGCCAGCTGCATCAGTGTGAACCATGTGGTCTGCCACGGCATTCCCGGTGACAAGAAGCTGAAGGATGGCGATATCCTGAACATCGATGTGACCGTCATCGTGGATGGCTGGTTCGGTGACACCTCGCGCATGTATGTGGCGGGCAAACTGCCGCGCAAGGCCGAGCGTCTGATCCAGGTAACCCATGACGCGCTGTTCAAGGGCATCGAGATGGTCAAACCGGGCAACACGTTCGGCGATATCGGCCATGCCATTCAGGCCTATGTCGAAGCGCACCGGATGAGTGTTGTTCGCGACTTTTGCGGGCACGGTCTGGGCCGCGTGTTCCACGCGCCGCCGAATGTGCTGCATTATGGCCGCCCCGGCACAGGCGCGGTTCTTGAGGAAGGCATGTTCTTTACCATCGAGCCGATGGTCAATCTGGGCCGCCCCGAAACCAAGACACTGGCCGATGACTGGACCGCCGTGACCCGCGACAAGTCGCTGTCGGCACAGTTCGAGCATTCGGTGGGCGTAACGGCGGATGGGGTCGATATCTTTACCCTGTCACCGGGCGGCAAATTTCACCCGACCTATTCGTCCTGATCGGCGGCCTGTTCGCGCAGGAGTTTCAGCAGCATCGTCTCAGCCCCCCAAGGGGTAACCGCATCGTGGATGAACACCGGCGCGCGCAGGGGCTTGGGGTCAGGTTTCGCCATGACCTCGGCGTCGCGGGAGACTGTCCAGACAAAGGGTGTCAGAGCATGATCCATGGCTGCACCCTAGCACAGTTGGGGGTCAGAGTCCCAACAGCGGGTGCGCCTGTGACATATCCGTGATCACCTCGGCCCCAAGATCGGCCAGCCTGTCACCACCGCCATGCGGCGCGTAGGCCAGACAGCGCATATTGGCCCGGATTGCGGCTGTAACGCCATTGTGGCTGTCTTCGATGACCACCGGGGCCTGTGCGCCAAAATTCTCGGCCGCCAGTTGGAACATCTTTGGATCAGGCTTGCCGGTGCCAAGCACATGGGCCGAGAACATCACATCTTTGAACCGGTCCCAAAGCCCATTCTGGCCCAGCGTGATCTGCATCTTGTCCGGGCTGCCGTTTGAGGCCACGCAACAGGGGATGCCCCGCTGATCCAGCGCCGCAAGCAGGTCCTCGACACCCGGCACCAAAGGCACACCGGCGCGCAGGCGGTCGTAGGTTTCGGCATAGACCTGATCAATCCAGTCTTCGGGCAGATCAGCGCCCATTCCACGCGCCTTGTCGCGCACCCCGACCATGGTTCCGCCCACAAACAGGGACATGCATTCGGGCAAGGTCAGGTGCAGGCCATAGCCCGCCAGATTGTCCGCCAGCACCTGGTTCGAGATCACCTCGCTGTCGACCAGAACGCCATCGCAATCGAAAATGACCAGATCATGCACTTTGATCACCGTTCCGCATCAATGAAATATACGTGTCGCCATATTTGCGGCTTTCGTGCAACGTGAACCCGGCCGGAGCCTGCATCCGTGAGTTTTCTTCCCAAACCAGCAGCGCATCATCCGCGATCCAGCCATTGGACAGCGCGGCAATGGCTTTCTGACCCATGGCCTTGCCATAGGGCGGGTCCAGAAAGATCAGATCGTAGGGTGCGCCCGGATTTTCGCCCAACCGGGTTGCATCCCGGCGGATCAGGTCGGTGCGCCCGGCACTGCCGGTCAGGTCGATATTCTTGCGGATCAAACCCTGCGCCACGCGCCCGTCATCGACGAAGGTGACATGCGCCGCGCCGCGTGACAGTGCTTCGAGCCCGAGCGCCCCGGTGCCAGCAAACAGGTCCAACACGCGCAGGCCGTCGAAATCGATCTGATGGACCAGCACGTTGAACAGGCTTTCGCGCACCCGGTCGGTGGTCGGGCGCAGATGTGCGCCCGCATCGCCCTTGCCGATGGGGGTCAGGGCGCGACCGCGGAACTCTCCGGCGATGATCCTCATGCCTTGAGCAGCGGTTTAAGGTCTGCATCCGGGTCAGCCACGACGGCCGGGTCTGCCGTTTTTCCCATCTCGATCAGGCGCTTGCCAACCATATAGGCGCGCGGATCGTTCATCGCGTCGACCGCAATCAGCTTGTCACCGTTGTAATACCAGAAGGATACGGTCTGCCCTTCGCCCTGCCGCGTCACCACGCGGTCATATCCGGTGTTCAGGCCCGCGATCTGAAGCTTGACGTCGTATTGATCCGACCAGAACCACGGGGTTGCCACATAATCCTTGGCCGCGCCCAGCATGTTCTGGGCCACGATCTCGGCCTGATCAATGGCGTTGGGGACGCTTTCCAGACGGATGCGGCCTTCGCCATGCGGAAAAGAGGCGCAATCGCCAGCCGCCCAGATCGACGGGTCGGACGTGCGGCCATGGGCGTCGGTCCTGATGCCGTTATCCAGTTCCAGCCCGGCCATCTCGGCCAGCTGGGTCGCGGGTGCAATGCCGACGCCAACCACTACAAAATCAACGTCCAACTTTGTGCCGTCGGTCAGAACCGCGCCGGTGACCTTGCCGTTTTCGCCGATCAGACGATCCAGCCCGACACCCTCGCGGATGTCAGCGCCGTATGCACTGTGCAACGCGCGGAAATAATCGCTGGTCTCGGGCGCTGCGACCCGTTGCAGGATACGGTCGGCCATTTCAATCAGAGTGACCTTGACGCCGCGCTTGGCGCAGACAGCGGCAGCTTCGAGCCCGATATACCCGCCGCCCACGATCAGCGCGCGGGCGCCTTCGGTCACTTTGGGCTCCATCTCGTCGATATGGGCCAGATCGCGCACCACATGCACACCGTCCAGATCGCCACCAATCGCGGCAGGCAGGCGGCGCGGGTCCGATCCGGTGGTCAGCGCCAGTTCGTCGTAAGAGATAACCTCATCCCCCAGCGTGACCGTTTTGGCCTTGGGGTCGATACCGGTGACGCGCTGACCCAGACGCAGGGTGATGTTGTTTTCCGTATAAAAACTTTCAGGCCGCAGGAACAGACGCTCAAGCTCCATCTCGCCCAGCAGATAGGCTTTGGACAGGGGCGGGCGCTGATAAGGCAGATGCGGCTCGGCCCCGATCAGAGTGATTTCACCCTCAAACCCGTCCTTACGCAGACGGGCCACCAAAGACGCGCCTGCCTGCCCCGCGCCGATCACGACAATATGGCTCATGCTTTGCCTACCCCGCAGTTTTCAAGTGGTCACCGTGTTCAGACCACCTATATTGCGGCTAAGCCCAATTCTGCAAATCCAAACGACAGGAGCTGAATAATGATTTCAACAGGAGATACCCTGCCCGAAGCAACGCTGATCCAGATGGGTGCGAACGGGCCGGAAGAGGTGCGGATTTCAGACAAGACCAAAGGCCGCAAAGTGGTGATCTTTGCCGTGCCGGGGGCCTATACCGGCACCTGCACGACCGCCCATGTGCCCAGTTTCATCCGTACAAAGAAACAGTTTGACGCCAAGGGCGTGGACGAGATCCTGTGCCTTTCGGTCAATGATCCGTTTGTGATGCAGGCGTGGGGGCAATCCACGGGCGCGACCGAGGCAGGGCTGACCATGGTATCGGACGCGGCGGCAGAGTTCACCAAGGCCATCGGCATGGATTTCGACGCGCCGCCCGTGGGGCTTTTTGCGCGATCCAAGCGATATGCAATGCTGGTCGAGGATGGCAAAGTCACGGTGCTGAATATGGAAGAAAACCCCGGCGCCTGCGAAATTTCCGCCGGAGAAGGCCTGCTGGATGTGATCTGATTTTGATCGGCCCCGGTCCGACCGGGGCCTTTCGCCGCCAATTTAACTTGAAGCACCGCCCCAGAGCGCGAATACTTGGCGTATTCATACGGGGAGTTTTTTCATGAAACTTAACGCGTTCTTCCTAATACTGTCCGGCGCGGCCCTTTTGGCGGCCTGCGGACCGGCCCCAACCCCGCAACAGCAAGCCGCACGCCAGCACGAAATCGCCTGTCTGGGCGGAACGTTGGGCGGGGCGCTGATCGGGGGCGCCATCGGCAACCAGTTTGGTGGCGGATCGGGCAAGACGATCCTGACCGCGGCGGGCGCTGCCGCCGGCGGCATCGAAGGTCAGAGATTCGCGTGCTGAGGAGGTCGATATGAAACAGTTAAGCCTGGTGATATTCATGGTGGCTTTGGCCGGTTCGGGTCACGCCGAAAGCGTGGCTGAGCTGCACGAAAACGAGTTGAGGGCCATCGACGCCAACAATGACGGGTTCCTGTCCAAAGACGAGTTCGATGCTTTCTCGGATTACGCCTTTCAAACGATGGACGAAGACAGGAACGGCACTCTGGGTCAGGCCGAGGCCAAACCGTTCATGGACATCAAACTGTTCCGCAACGCTGACCGAAACGGCGACAACGTAATCTCAAGACCTGAATTTGACACCCAGATGGGTGAGGATTTCCTGTCTGCCGATCAGGACGGGAATGGTCAGCTTGATTAATGGCAGGAGCATGAGATGAACAAATGGCTCGGTTTGACAGCGCTGGCGCTGGTTGCGGCCTGTGACGTGCCGCAGGCCCCGTTGGTGACAGGCCCGGACGGACAGGCCCGCATTCAGATCAACCTGTCTGGCCTGACCTGCTATGAAACCAAGTGTCTGGATATCAACCCGGCCGCGCGCAGTGTGCGCCAGATCGGAAACAAGACCACGGGTATTCCAAGGGCGATTGACGTCAGCGACGGCACTGTCACGCCTGCCGAGTTCCGGCAGATGGGCACTGCCGCATCGCTGGCTGGCGGTGAAGGGTCAGGCCGCAACGACCGCTAGCACAGACTGTCCATCTTGCGGGCCAGTTTGGCATCCAGCGAGGACAGGCCGCCCACATCATGGGTCGACAAGACAACCTCGACCGTGCGGTAGACATTGAACCATTCGGGGTGATGGTTCCACTTCTCGGCCCAGATTGCCACCTGTGTCATCCAGCCGAAGGCATGGACAAAATTGTCGAAAATGAAAGTCTTGGTGATCGCATCGCGGCCTTCAACCATGGTCCAACCGTTTTTGAACAGCGGATCCAGCAGCGGGCCACGGGTTTCGGTCGACAAGAGTTCGGTCATTGCTGTTCCTCCGGGTTCGATTTCCTGAACGGGCCGTAATCCGTCAGAATCTCGATCTCTTCTTCCACTGCGTGGCCTTCGGCGTCCAGATATTTCTTGACCGCATCAGCTAAACCCGGATCGCCCACCCAATGCAAGCTATGCGTGCGTGTTGGCAGGTACCCTCGCGCCAACTTGTGTTCGCCCTGTGCGCCTGCCTCGACCCGGGCCAGACCTTGGGCAATGGCAAAGTCGATTGCCCTATAATAGCACAGTTCGAAATGCAGGCAGGGATGATGTTCGATGCAGCCCCAATAGCGCCCAAAAAGGGTTTCTCGGCCGATGAAGTTCAGCGCACCCGCAATGGGAAATCCATTCCGTTCGGCCAGCACAAGGGCCATGTCTTCTGCCATCGTGTCCTGTGCAATATCAAAGAACTGCCGCGTCAGATAGGGTGAGCCCCATTTGCGCGATCCGGTGTCCTGGTAGAACCGCCAGAACGCGTCCCAGTGTTCGGGGCGCAACTGATCACCGGTCAGAGTGCGGATCTCACCGCCAAAACCACAGGCCTGCGCGCGTTCTTTCCGGATAGTCTTGCGCTTGCGCGACGACAGCGCGCTCAGGAAGTCGTCGAAATTTGAATAGTTATCGTTCAGCCAGTGAAACTGCTGCGATCGGCGCAGCATCAGGCCCATTTGCTCACCGGCCAGGGCTTCGCCTTCGGTACAGAAGGTCACGTGAAGGGACGAGACCCGGTTGTCAGCTGCAAGCTGCACCGCCCCCTGAACCAGCGCCGACATGCCGATCCGTTCATAGCCCGGACGCACCAGAAACCGCCGCCCGGTTGCCGGGGTGAACGGCACCGCGATTTGCAGCTTGGGGTAATACCGCCCGCCCGCGCTTTCATAGGCATGGGCCCAGCTGTGATCGAAGATATATTCACCCTGGCTGTGCGATTTGGCATACATCGGGGCCGCCGCGATCAGCATCCCGTCAAGATAGGCGGTTAGGTATTGCGGCTGCCAGCCGGTGCCCCGCCCGACCGAGCCGCTGTCCTCCAGCGCAAGCAAAAAGCGATGCGTGGTAAAGGGATCAAGCGGCCGCCCGCCATCGGCAGCTTCGGGGCAGGCGCAGGCATCCCACTCTGCCGCTGGAATCTGCGACAGAGCGCCCAGTACCTGAATCTCGATCTGTGCCTGATCCATATGTCCTCCGCGCCTGTCCTTTATCTGTGACCGCACGGAGGGGGTTCAAGTCGAATGCGCGGCCAAATAGCCTTCGAAGGTCACATTGTCGGCAACCTTGCGGGCTTCTGCCTCTTGTTCGGGCGACCGGATTGTCCAACACAGGATCGGCACGCCCCGCGCCTTGAGTTCCGCCACGCGGGGGCGCGACAGGTCCGCGGCTTCGTGGCTGATGAAACTGGCGCCGACACGGTCGAAATCCGGGATATCGCGCAGGTGATCGCAGACGCTTTGCGGCAAAAGCTCGACACTGGGTTCATAAGCGCAGGTCGTGATCCCGCGCGGCAGATGCGGGGCGAGCCGCGCCAGTTCAGCGACCGAGTTGGGATTGAAGGACATCACGGCCACCGGGCCTTTGTAGCCCTGCAACGCGCGTACCGTGTCGCGTTCAAGCGCGCCCACATTCGTGCCCATCGCCCCGTCCTGATCCTTTAATTCGATCAGCAACGGCACCCGGCCCGCGACAATGTCCAGCACATCATCCAGTGTCGGAATGCCTTCTTCCCCATACAACAGCGGCGTGCCAGAGGCAGCCAGTGCCGTGACCTGCTGAATGGGCCCCGACTGCCCGGTCAGACGGGTCATGTCATAATCGTGAAAGACCATTGCCTGGTCGTCCGATGTCAGTTGAAGATCGATCTCGATCCCGTAGCCAGCTTCAATCGCGGCACGAATGGCCGCCCGGCTATTTTCCGGGCGGTTCTTGGTAATGTCATGCAGCGCCCGATGCGCAATCGGGGCCTGCAAAAACACATCTGGTAGGGGCGGCGTCATTCGATTTCGAAAATGCCTTCGATCTCGACCGCAACACCCAGCGGAAGCGACGCCGCGCTGACGGCGGAACGCGAATGGCGACCGGCATCGCCCAGCACCTCGACCAGAAAATCGGACGCGCCGTTGATCACCTGCGGCTGTGCCGTGAATTCAGCGGTCGAGTTCACGAATCCGGTCAGTTTGATCACGCGGACCAGCTTTTCGATATCGCCGCCGCAAGCCGCCTTGACCTGTGCCAGCAGGTTGATCGCGCAGACACGTGCCGCCGCAGCCCCGGCTTCGACATCCAAGTCGTCGCCTAGTTTACCGGTGATCAGCTTATCAGTCTTCGAGATCTGGCCGGATACATACAGGATATTGCCGACACGCACGAAAGGCACATAGTTGGCCGCAGGCGCGGGTGCTTCTTCCAGCGTTACACCGAGGCTTTCCAGTTTGGCAGCGATGCTCATTGCGAGGGTCCTTCCCTAAATTCAACTCTGCGGGACGCTAACCGGGAAGCACGAATTGGGAAAGACGGAAACCGGCAAATTTCGGCCTTCCTGCGATCTGAGCGTATCTTTACTGAAAATTCACTGTTGATCGACGGTCACTTTACCCCACCGTGATGAACAGGTTACACGCAAGGTGTTTCATTTAAGACCTGAAACGACTATGTGACTGCAACTTGTGCCGCCCCGGCACGTGGATTTTGGTGGATTATTGATTGAATGTCCGGCAGGCGCATGTGCCGGGCCATTTAGGAGAGACAAAGATCGTGTCGAGCAGATTTCGCCTGAAACACCTTGTTTTACTGTCGCTCATGGCCCTTGTGTCCGCTTGCGCAACGACGCCGCCCGAGGGTGCCTCGCGCAGTGACGTGTTTGACCCGTATGAAAATGCGAACCGGGGAATTCACAAGTTCAATCTGGGTGTTGACCGGTTTCTGTTCCGGCCGGCCTCGAAAGGCTATGTCAAAATCGTTCCTGACCCGATGGTCACCAGTTTCAGCACTTTTGCCGAAAACATCTCGCTGCCCGGTCAGGCTGTTGACTACCTGCTTCAGGGCAACCCGAAACAGATGGGCAACGCCCTGCTGCGCTTTGTGATCAACATGACCGTTGGTGGCTTTGGCCTGTCTTCGCCCGCTGATGAGCTGAACCTGCCACCGGTGGACACGGATTTCGGTGAGACCCTGCATGTCTGGGGAGTGGGTGAAGGCGCTTATATCGAGCTGCCATTCTATGGCCCGTCGACCCAAAGGGATGCGATTGGGGTTGTGGTCAACCTGTTCTCGAACCCGATCAATTTCAGCCCGACCCGCCCCGCCGACAACCTTGGCGTCTACGCCGAGATCGTACGGCGCATGGGGGATCGGGGCCGGTTCTCGGATACTGTCGATTCCATTCTTTACGAAAGTGCCGACAGCTATGCGCAGGCCCGCCTGATCTATCTGCAAAACCGCCGCTTCGAACTGGCAAGAGATGACGAAGACGCCTATCTGGACTTGTATTCTGACCCCTATGCCGAAACCGGGACGGACCCGGTCAGGGACCCCTATCTTGACCCCTATGAGGACCCCTATGCTGAATAACGCGTTGAACCGTCGTCATTTTATCGCAGCCGGGCTGGCGCTGGCAGTGCTGCCCGCACCTGCCTTTGCCCAGACCGAGGCCGCCGCCAAGGCGCTTGTGACCAGCGTGGTTTCCGACATCAACCGGGTGATCGAGTCGGGCAAGTCCGAAAAAGCGATGCTGCGCGATTTCGAAAAGATCTTCGCTCAATATGCCGACGTGCCGATCATGGCGCGCTATGCGCTGGGTGCGGATGCCCGCTCAGCCAGCCCGACCCAGCTGAAACAGTTCACCGCTGCATTTCAGGGTTATATCTCGCGCAAATACGGCCGCCGTTTCCGCGAGTTCATCGGCGGTGAGGTCGATGTTCGCAATGCCCGCAAGATCAAGGCCGGGTTCGAGGTTCGCACGATGGTCAAGCTGCGCGGATCAGCCCCGTTCGATGTGACGTTCCTTGTTTCCGACAAATCCGGCCGCGACAAGTTCTACAACATGTTCATCGAAGGCGTGAATCTGTTGCTGACCGAACGCACCGAGATTGGCGCAATGCTAGATGCCCGCAAAGGCAACCTGAACCAACTGATCACGGATCTGAAAAAGACCGGCTGATGCGACTTGGGCGCAAATGAGCGACGGAAAACGTGTTTTCTGTGCAAATTTGAAGGGCCAGGCTTGTCTGGCCCTTTTTCGTGAGGGTCCCTTTGGAGAGATCTAGGGCATATAGCTGCGCACCAGCGCGCCTGCAATCAAAGCCCACCCGTCAGCGATAACGAAAAACGCCAGCTTGAACGGCAAAGACACGATGGCAGGTGGCACCATCATCATGCCCATCGACATCAACACCGCCGCAACCACAAGATCGATGATCAGAAAGGGCAGGAAGATCAGGAACCCTATTTGAAAGGCGCGCGCGATCTCGGACAGCATGAAAGAGGGCATCAACACCGATAACGGGGCCTGGGCGGACAGCTCGATCACGTCACCGCCGGGGCGCAGGGCCGCCATTGCATAAAACGTATCTGAATCCAGCCGGTTGGCCATGAAGGCGCGAAACGGCTCTAACGCGCGTTCCAGCGCGGGCTCGACCGCCATGGTTTCTTCCATCATCGGGCGTATTCCTGCGGTCCAGGCCTCGGTGAACACCGGGTCCATGATGAAATAGGTCAGAAACAGCGCAAGACTGACCAAAAGCATATTCGGCGGCGATTGCTGCAGGCCGACACCCTGCCGCAGGATCGACAGAACGGTGATCAAAAACGGGAAACAGGTGATCATGATCGCCAGACCCGGAGCAACGCTGAGCACCGTGATCAACAGGATCAGCTGGATGGTGCGGGCCGAGATCGAACCGCCTTCGCCCAGCGACAGGGTCACATCCTGAGCCGCCGCCAACGACGGCAGTGACACCACTACAGCCAGACCCAGCCAGATCACATAGCGCATCAGCCGATTCCGTTTTGCAGATCCGCAATCTCGGTCAGGCGCACGGCCAGTTGCCCAGCCTGATCGCCCTCCATCTCCTCAAGCACCCCGCGTGCCACCAGCTGATCCCCGACATACAGGTCGACCGGGTCCTCGATCCGCTTGTCTAGGGTCAGCACCGCGTTCTCACCCATGTTCAGCAAGTCCCGGATCAACGGGCGGGCGCGGCCAACCGAAACGGTCACTTCAATCGGAACCGTTTCGAAAGGATTGGGTTTTTCGGTTTTCGGGAACTGGGTGTCATTCATTGGACAAAGCCTTTCTTGCCTCAAAGACGTATGCGTCAAATGCCTGTGCAATGGTGGACAGCAGGGCCGCGCAATCAATCTCGCGCCGGCTTGTGCCGACCTGCAATCGCGCCTGTCCGGGGGCCAGGCCAGGGTCTTCGATGACACGCGGTGCGGAGTTCAGGGTCTGCGGCAGCAGGGATTGCACGGCTTGCGCGCACCTTTCCGGCACCATGATCTGCATCGGTTGTTCGATTTCCATGCGCGCCATCTCGCAAAGCTGTTCGACGATCCGGGCGGCCAGCCCGCGTTCGACCATGTCAGGCAATACGGTCTGAACCAGGCTTTCGAACATCGGTTCCAGAGACAATGTCATCCGGTTAAGCGCCTCGTGATAGGTGAAGGACATATCCTCAAGCGATCCCGCCAGTTCGGCCGAAACGCGGCCGCGGTTTTGTTCCTGCGCCTGCGCGGCATCCTCCCAACCGGCGCCGTACCCGCTTTCGAACGCGGCAAGGCGTTGTTCCTCAAGCGTTTCCTCGTCCAGGTACAGAACGGCTCCGGCGCTGGTTCGGGTGGTGAAATCCTCAAGCAGATGAGCGATGGACATCACACGCGCTCCTCACCTTCTTCAAGCCAACTGCGCAGGATCTCGACCGTTTCTTCCTGCTTGTCGCCGATCATTGCGCGCAACCGATCAACCGGGTCCCCGATGGCACTGACCCCAAGCACGGGAACGGTCCCTTGTTGGGGCAGCGGCGTGAACTCTGCCGTTCCGTCCGCCGCGATTTCACCGGTCAGGACCGACGGGGGCGGAGCCCCCCCCTCCGCAGCTGGCAACAGCGCCGGGACCATCGCAGGTTTCATCAGGATCGGACGGATCACGAACAACGCCAGCACCAGCGACACCAGCGCCAACGCTGCCATCTGGATCAGTGACATGGCGTCCAGATGGATGTTTTGCCAAAGCGAAGAGGAAACCAGCGTGCCTTGTGGCGCGACCGTCGGTAAATCCAGCGATTTCAGAGTGATGACATCCCCGCGCGCGGCGTCAAATCCCACAGCCGAGGCCACCAGCTCTTCAAGTGCGTCGAGTTCCGTCTGCGGCAGCGGTGTGAAGGATTCAGCGCCCGAGGCATCCACCGCCCGCGTTCCGTTGACCAGAACGGCAACCGTCAGGCGTTTGATCGCACCGGGGGCGGTGTGCACCTCCAGCTCGGTTTCGGAAACCTCGTAATTCACCCTCTCACGTGTCTGGGTCGCGGTCGAATTCAATTCGTCCCCCCCCGCGCCATCGCCGTCGGGCAGGTTTGAGGCCACGGTGACATCGGCTGACTGGTTGCGCGCGCTGTCGGAGCGTTCCTCGACATCTGTACTGATCGCCACCCTGCCCTTGGGGTCAAAGCGCCGCTCACGCAGGGATTCCGTCCTGGTTTCGGTATCGACGCTGACCTCGACAACGGCATTCCCCGTACCAACGCGTGCTTCGACCAGACGCAGAACCCGTTCCCGCAACTGCCGGGCTTTGTCATCTGCCGTATCGGCGGCCACGGCGGTGTCCTGCCCGCCAATCACGGACCCGTTCGAATCGATCACAGTCACGCTTTCAGGCGACAGACCACTAACGGCCGAGGCGACAAGAAACCGGATAGCCTTGGCCTGATCGCCGGTGATCTCGCCCCCCGAGGGCACCAGATAGACCGAAGCCGTCGGTGCGACGCTGCGCTGAAACGGATTGGCAGAGCCATTGGCGATATGAACGCGGGCCTGGCTGACATGCGGGCTGCCCACGATTGTACGCGCCAGTTCACCCTCTTTCGCGCGCCAGTAGGCGGCATCAAACATCTGGGAAGTGGTGCCGAAACCGTTCAGAGAATCAAGCAGTTCGTAGCCCTTGGTGCCGTTGGCAGGCAGACCTTCGCTGGCCAAAGTCATCCGCAGCTCGTCCCGCTGTGCGCCCGAAACGTAAATTGATCCGCCCCGAATCTCGTAGGCCACGCCACGCTGATCCAGCGCACGCACGATATCCCCGGCGGCCCCGCTTTCCAGACCCGCGTAAAGCAGGGTCATCGAAGGCGCTGTCGCAAGGCGCGACATTCCGAGGATCCCGAGAAACACCAGTACAACCGCACCGGCAACGACGATTTGTTTACGCCTGTCCAAACTTGCCCAGACAGTTCCGATCTGCTGCACGCTCACCTCCGACTCGCCGACATTCTGCCCGGCGCATCCTCTGTTTGGACGATTGCCCTTAACAATCGGTTAGTCCCTGCGAGGTTATGACAGGACAGATCACAGGAATGAGGACGTCATGACCGACGCAACGGCTGAACAGGCGGAAGCCCCGGAAAAGAAGGGGAAAAAAGGAATGATCGTCGGGGTGATTCTGGCCATCGCCGGTGCCGCCGGTGGGTATTTCCTGACCTCGTCCGGGCTGCTGCCGCTGGGGAACAAGGCCGAGAAGGCGGAAAGCCATGACTTGGAAAAGGAAGAACCGGCCAAGGCATTGGCGGATGTTGCCTTTCTCGATTTGCCGCCGGTGATCGTTTCGGTGAATTCCGGCGGCGCGCGGCATCTGAAGTTTCACGCACAGCTTGAGGTTAACGCCCCGTACATGACTGACGTGGAAAAAATGCGACCGCGAATCATGGATGTCCTGAACGGGTATCTGCGGGCCGTCGAATTAATGGATCTTGAGGATTCACTGGCGTTGATGCGCATCCGGGGCCACCTGCTACGCCGCATCGAGATTGTCGTTGGCGAAGGTCGCGTGCGCGACGTGCTGGTGATGGAATTTGTTCTGAACTAGGAGGCGAAATTGGAGCTGATTGCGGATATTTTGCTGGTCGCCGGCGCCATGGGTGCGGGTCTGTATTGTTTTGTGCTGTCGCGCCGTCTCAAGCGTTTTGCCGATCTTGAAAAAGGCGTCGGCGGCGCGGTGGCGGTGCTGTCGACCCAGGCGGAAGAGTTGCGGAAATCACTGGATGATGCGCGCAACGCCTCTGATCAGTCAGGCGACCAGCTTAAGGCGCTGACGGGGCGCGCCGAAACGGTGGCACAGCGGCTGGAACTCATGATGGCGTCAATGCACGACGTCGTGCCCGAAAAAGACGCTGATCCCCAACCCGAGGCAGAGGTTTCAGAGACAAGTACCATCACCGAAGTTCCGGAGAGCGTGAAGCACGAAGGCAAACCCGAGCCGCAGGCCAGCGAAGCCGCTGCGCCCCAAGAACAGGCACGCGCACCTGAGGGGCTGATGTTCTTCCGGCATGACCGCAAGCAAGGCGAGGCGCAGGCATGAGCCGCCCGCGGATCAACACTCCCAACGCGCGGCCCCGCGGAGGGGTGCTTGCCGTGATCTCATTGCTGATGATCGGCTCGGCCGCTATCCGCATCGGACTGGAAGCCGGACCCGCCTTTGCCAAACCAGCCAAACCTGAGGCGGAACACGATGAACCCGTCCCGTCCGACACCCGTGACATGCAGGTTTTGCTGACAGAGCTTTTGCGCCGGGAAGAGCGTGTCAAACAAAAGGAAGACATGCTGCGCGAGCGGGAAAACGCTCTGGAAATCGCGGGTCAGGCTATCGAGATGCGCATGGCCGCGCTTGAGGAGGCCGAGGAGTCGTTGCGCACCACTCTGGCGCTGGCGGACAGGGCGGCGGAAAACGACCTGACGCGCCTGACCGATGTCTATCAGAACATGAAGCCGAAAGACGCGGCTGCGCTGTTCGAAACCATGGACCCGACCTTTGCCGCCGGGTTTCTGTCACGCATGTCACCGGATGCGGCAGCCGGGGTTCTGGCGGGGCTCAGCCCCGAAGCGGCCTATACGATCAGCGTTGTCATGGCGGGCCGAAACGCCTCGGCCCCTCAGGAATAGTCGCCCGTGTTCCCCGCAGTTGCAACACACATAGCCGGAGATCTCAGATGATTGGAATAGTTGGAATTGTCGTCATTTTCGTGATGGTCTTCGGCGGCTATCTGGCCGCTGGCGGCAAGATGACCATCATTCTAAAGTCGCTTCCGTTTGAGATGATGATGATCGGTGGTGCCGCGGTTGGTGCCTTTTTGATCAGCAACGACATCGGCGGCGTGAAACACACGATCAAGGACATGGGGAAGGTCTTTAAAGGCCCGAAATGGAAGCCCGAGGATTACCGCGACCTGTTGTGCCTGCTGTTTTCCCTCATCCGCATTGCCCGCGCCAATCCGGTAGAGGTGGAACAGCATATCGAAGACCCCGGCAGCTCGGACCTGTTTTCGTCCTACCCCAGAATTCAGGCCGACAAGGAAGCGGTTGATCTGATTTGCGACACGATGCGGTCCGCGGCGATGAATTACGACGATCCGCATCAGGTCGAAGAGGTTCTTGAGAAACGGATGGAAGCGAATTTCCACCATGCCCTGCATTCGAGCCACGCCTTGCAAACCGTGGCCGACGGCCTGCCCGCGCTTGGAATTGTCGCCGCCGTTCTGGGGGTAATCAAGACAATGGGGTCCATTGATCAGCCACCGGAAGTTCTGGGAAAACTGATCGGCGGCGCCCTTGTGGGTACGTTTCTGGGTGTCTTTCTGGCCTACGGTCTGGTTGGTCCCTTTGCGGCCAAGCTGAAATCCGTTGTCGAGGAAGACAACCACTTCTATCAGTTGATCAAGGAAGTTTTGGTTGCAAACTTGCACAACCACAATGCTGCTATGTGCATTGAGGTCGGACGCCAGAACACACCAACGCATAACCGCCCTGATTTCTCTGAGCTTGAGGATGCGTTGAAAGAGCTCAAACGGGCCGCGGCATGAGGCAAACCGCGATACTGGTTGCAGCATTGATCACACTTGCAACGGCCGCAACCTCTGAAGAGGTGACTGTGCGGTCCGGTGAACATGACGGCTACACCCGGCTGGTTTTCACCGTTCCACCGGATACGGGCTGGGTTCTGAGCCAACGCAAGAACGGCGCCAAGCTGGCAATTGACCTGAAGGATGTCACATTTCGGGCGGGTTCGGTGTTCGGGCGGTTGACATCAGATCGGCTGGCCGCGCTGTCGCAGGCGCAACCCGGTAGTGCGCTTGAGCTGGAATTCGGGTGCGACTGCACGGCGTCGGCGTTCCTGTTTCGAAACTCGATGATCGTTTTGGACATTGCACCAGCAATAGCTCTGCCGCCCTTGCTTGCGGAAATCCCTCCGCCGACCCGAAAAAAACCGGCAGCGCCGAAAGCTTCTCCCGCGGAACACAAGCTTCTTTCCCAGCTGGACCTGCCGCTTCTGACCGGGAAGACGCACGGGATCAGGGATCAGTTGTCGACCCGTCTGGTGCAAGGGGCGGATCGTGAGCTGCTGGACCTGAATTTGGCACCTGTCGGACCGCGCCGTTCTGCCTCGTCCGAGTCCGTGACGCTGTTACCCGGATTGACATCGAACATCCGCGTGACCTCGGTTCTGGATGATCTGCAGGACATTCTGAACTCTGGTTTGCAGCAGATCGATAACAACCCGGTTTGTATCTCAACGGCTGAACTCGGGTTCACGACATGGTCCGGGACGCGCCCGTTTCCAGAGCAGGTGTCCGCCTTGCGCACCGCCCTATACAAAGAGTTCGACCGTCTTGACGCGGAAAGCGCGCTGAAGCTGGCAAAGCTCTATGCCTATAACGGCTTTGGGGCCGAGGCGCTGAAGGTTTTGCAGTTATTGCCCCCCCCACCTGATGAGGCTGGACGTGTTGAAGGGATTGCACGGCTGGTGGATGAGCGGCCAGCACAGGTTTCAAATCCATTCAGGGGCCAGCAACGGTGCAACAGCGACGTCGCACTTTGGGCCGTGCTATCTGAGGGAAAGCTGGCACCTGATGCACATCTTGAAGCCATCGAACACAGCTTTGCAAAGCTGCCAGAGCATCTTCGCCGCCACCTTGGCGCGCGACTTTCGGATATCCTGACAGACGCGCAGGAACTGGAGGCCGCGCGAAGAATCATGCGTTCGGTCGACCGGGTTGAACAGAAGCCGTCCCCGAACACCACGCTGGCCCGTGCTGGCGTCGCCGAAGCCGAAGGCGACAGCGCCCTTGAAGAGGCGCTGTTGACCGAAGTCGCGACCTCGGCCGGGGCCAAGTCCGAGGCGCCTTTGGCTTTGGCGCGGCTGGTGGAAAAGCGGTGGTCCGACCGCAAGACTGTGTCTTCAAGGGAACTTGAACTGGCCGCGTCTTACGCGATCGAGTTCCGGCGATCTGAACTGGGCCCGATGATGAACCGCACCCATGCGATTGCCCTGGGTCTGAGCCAGGATTTCGACAGCGCATTCGATGTGATCCAGTCTTTGCCAGACGGTTCGGACAGCAACAGCGCTTTCAACCGTCACCTGCAACTGCTGGCAGAACGCTCAGACGACCTTACCTTTTTGCGTCAGGTCTCATTGGTGCAGCAGTCGGGTCGGGCGGCGGCGCTATCCACGGATACCGTGATTACACTGGCCGAACGCCTGGCCGTGCTTGGCTTTGCCGATCAGGCCGTTGCGCTGGCAAACAGGCCTGAGGATCGGGCCCGGCGGTCAGAGCGTGCCCGTCTGCGCGCCCGTGCGGCGTTGTTGTCGGACCGCCCGCAACAGGCCATGCTTGAGCTGGCCAATGATACCTCGGACGAGGCGCTCGTCCTGCAGGCGCAGGCGTTGGACAAGGTGCAGGACTATGCGGCGGTGGCCGAACTCATGCAGAACCGCGGGCAACAGGAAGAAGCAAACCGATACCTATGGCTGGCCGGGTTACCGGAGGAAAGGATTGGGCCCTCTGACGGAAAGTACGCAAGCCTCAACCAAACCTCCGAGGCCCTTTTGGCCCCGCCGATTCGCGTGTCAGGCAAGCCGTTGGCGGATGCGGGAAGCCTGCTGGAGGACAGTCTGGCAACGCGGCAGAGGATCGTCGAAATGCTGAACACGGTCAGGGTGGAGTGAGGTTTCACAGCCAACCGGTCCAGTTGCCCGGATCGTTGCAGGCGGGTCGGGGCGCGGTTCACGGTTCTGGTGGATCAAAAATCAGCGGTGTCAGGTCTGCATACCGCGCGCTTTTGTCCGGCCAACTAAGTATCACTTGACGGATGCGGTCGGCACGATCTTGTCCAAGCACGGGGGCCGCAAACTGCGTATACTTGGCGATGACATCGTCCCGTGACATGGGGGCCTCGGGGCCGCCGCGGGCATGAATATCCCCGGATTTCAGAACACGGCCATCCGTTGCCGTGATCGTGACGTCTGCCCAGCGCCCTTCGGGAAACCGGACGCTGTGGTGTTCGCTTTCCGCGACCGTGATGCGGGACATCAGATTGGCGACCGCAGGATCAGACAGGCCAGACCCTGAGATATGTTCAACGCCGATGCGCCCGTAAACGGCCTGAACTGCCACGGCAAATGGCAGGGAATACTGCGCTTGCGAAGTTGTTTCGGGCAGTCCCGCAAAAAGGCAGGCCGCCTGATGAAAGCTGCTGATATGCAAAGTTTCGATCTGCGTGCTGGTCAGGTCATGCGCGATCATGACAGCGCGCACGCCATCAATCGCGGCATGGGCCCAGCGACAGATCGGATAGGGTTTCACGTATTGATGTTCGACCTGCCAAAAGGTGCCCAGATCCTCCCAGTAGGGTGTGACCTCTTCCGCCTCGATTGTGATGGCGGGCGCGCCGGTAAAGCCGCGTTCGGCCAGAACAGCGGCGGACAGCCCCACCATCGCGCCCCAACCCGACCCGTCATGCAGCATTGTGGGGTTGGCAATCTCGCGCATCATCTGGCTGCGTGGACCGTGATATTCGGCAATTCCCATCGCCTGCCGCATCTGGTCGACAGAAAATCCGCGCAGGCGCGCCGCCATCGCAACCACGCCAAGCGCGTTCCAGGCACCGGATGTGTGGTAATCGCTGACACTTGCGTGCAGCGACAGGCCCGCGCGCCCGGCCACCTCGTACCCGGCAACGACCGCCGCCAAAGCCTCGGGTCCGGTCAGATTCGGGCAATGTTCGGCCAGTGCGGCCAGCGCTGGCAACACGACCACCCCGATATGGCCCTTGGTGGGGTTATATCCGTCGTGACCGTCCAGATTGTCGGTTTGCGTGGCGGCAGCATAGGCAGCACCCGCCATGCTGACGGTGCGGCCATCGAACAACATCCGTGCGCCATATGCAGGATCGGTACTGGCATAAAGCAATGCCGCCGTGTCCCGCGCGATCACGCCTGCCTGCATCGGGCCGGATGCGATCAGGATCCCCATCGTGTCGAGCATCATCAGCGCCGCAGCCTCTAGTGCGCTTTCAGGCATGTCCGAGGCTGCGCGGGTCAGCGTGAAATCGGCAACCCTGGAAAATGTATTTGTCTGCGGGTTATGCGCCATGAGAGCTCTCCTGTCGGGCGGGGCCGGTACAGGAAAGTCAGCCACAGGTAAGGGCGGGCTTGTACTCTGTTCCCGACGCCAAATGTCGGGAACAGAGGAAAACGAACGAAGAAGCGACCCTAGTAAGGGGCTTCGACGTCATTCATGGAAACGTAGACCGTTTTCATTTCCGAAAAATGGTTGATCGCCAGCTTCGAATTCTCGCGTCCGACACCCGACATTTTCGATCCGCCGAACGGGGCTTCGACCGGGGCAAGGTTATAGGTGTTGATATAACAGGTTCCCGCCTCGAACCCGGCCACAACACGGTGCGCGCGGGTCAGGTCATTGGTGAAGACGCCTGCGGCCAGACCAAATTCGGTGTCATTGGCACGGGCCATGACCTCGGATTCCGTGTCGAAATCCAGCACCGACATGACGGGGCCAAAGATTTCCTCGCGCGCGATGGTCATGTCATCGGTCACATCAGCAAAAACGGTCGGCTGCATGTAGAAACCGCCGCCTTCGATCCGGTTGCCGCCAAAGACCAGCCTTGCGCCCTCGGCCCTGGCTTTGTCGACGTAGCTCAGCGCGATGTTCAACTGGTTTTCGCTGACCATCGGACCAAAGCTGACGTTCTCGTCCATCGGATCGCCGATTTTGGCGTTGGCCAGACGTTCGGACAGGCGTTTCAGGAAGGCATCCTTGATCCCTTTTTGCACAAAGACGCGGGTGCCGTTGGAACAGACCTGGCCCGATGAATAGAAGTTGCCAAGGATCGCGCCGGACACCGCGTTTTCGATGTCGGCATCGTCAAAGACGATCATCGGAGATTTGCCGCCCAGTTCCATGGTCACGTGCTTCATACCGTCAGCCGCCGCGGCATAAACCTTGCGGCCTGTCGGCACCGATCCGGTCAGCGAGACCTTGGCCACACGCGGATCGGTGACCAGCGCGGCCCCCACGTCGCCATAGCCCTGAATCACGTTGTAGACACCTTTGGGTGCGCCGGCCTCAACCAGAATCTCGGCCACTTTCAACGCCGAAAGAGGCGTCGTTTCCGAGGGCTTGAAGACCATCGTGTTGCCGCAGGCCAGCGCCGGGGCACCTTTCCAGCAGGCAATCTGCGTGGGATAGTTCCACGCCCCGATGCCGACGCAAACGCCCAGCGCCTGACGGATGGTGTAGACGAAATCGCCACCGCCCAGCGGAATATGCTCGCCGGTCAGAGAGGCGGCCAACCCGCCGAAATATTCCAGCGCATCCGCACCTGATGTGGCATCTGCCACCGTGGTTTCCTGAAGCGGTTTGCCGGTGTCATGGGTTTCCAGAACCGACAGGTCGTAGTTGCGGTCGCGCATGATGTCGGCCGCGCGGCGCAGAATGCGACCGCGTTCTGTTCCGGTCAGTGCGGCCCAGGCTGCCTGAGCCGTTTTCGCACTGCTCAGAGCCTTTTCCACAATCGCCGGTGTCGCCGAATGCAGGCGGGCAATCAGCTCGCCGGTGGCGGGGTAGATCACGTCAATGGCCGCGCCTTCGTTATCCTCGACATAGGTGCCGTCAATGAAATGGCTGGCCTTGGGCTGAAACTTCATACCGTGTCCTTTTCTTTAACACCCGTCTGGACGGGGCATTTGGTCGTCTGGAATCGGCCCTAAAGGTTATTGACTGGCCAGTCAATAAAATCATCCAAGCGGCAAGATAACGCCTGCCATCGCTCACAAACCTTGAAATTTTTGGTTAATGTTCTATATATGTTCCACATAGTCAGAGGACAAACCGATGACCCAGCACATGCGCCACGTGGCACTGAACGGGCCAAACAACGACTACCATCTGCTTCCGGTAACAGACCGGCAGATGCGATATGCGCGCGCCATTGCCGAGAAATCAGCGCTTGAGATCCCGGTCGAGGCGCAGCGCGACAGGCGGTTGTTGTCCGACTGGATTTCGGCCCACAAACCGCGCGGCACCTCGCAATTCGACGATTACCCGACGGGCAAGCAGGTGGCATTCGCCGAACGGATCTCACGCAGCAAGCACCGCCCGATCCCGTCCGAGTGTTTTCGGGACAAGAAAATGATGTCCCGCTGGATTGATCACAACAGATAACCCTTACTTAGGGTCTTCTGGCGCATGATTGCGGGTATAAAGCGCAACCGCAGCCGCAACAAACATACCCAGCAGAATGTAACCGGTCACAGCCTCGGACACGGCAAGCCCGCGACACAGGCCGGTCGGGGACATGTCGCCATACCCGACCGTGGTGAAGGTGACATATGAGAAATACAGGACATCCCCCGGACCCTGCGCCCCGACCACACAGTTGTCGTTGTACCCAAAAGCCCCGTAGACGGCGGCGAACAGGAACGGGACGACCTGGATGAATGACACGCCCATCAGGAACAAAAGCCGTCGCGGCGATTTCACCTGTGTCATGTAGTACCAGGATTGCGACACCAGCCAGATCAGCAGGCCAACCGACGCGATTGTTCCGATCATGTCACCCGCAGCGGTTTCGTTAAGACGCGATAGCCCGAACCAGGCAAGAAAACTTGTCAGAACCAGCCCCAATGCAGCAATCAGGGTCGATTTCCATTCTTCCAGAGTTGTGGGTTTGCGGTGCATGAACGCCCTCTCAGCCTAGTCTGACGGTGATCATCCGACCTAAAGCAAGGGCCTGCAACCCGCTTTCAGTCCTGCCGCAAATGCGGCTCGCCCCGCTTGCGCGCAAGCACTATCTGTTTTTGCCGTTCACGAAAGCGCATCTTGTCGGCCTCGGAGGTCTCGTCGATGCATTGGTGACAGGACACACCATGTTCATATTCGGGGCGTTTCATATCCTCGGGCAGGATCGGGCGACGGCAGCCATGGCACAGCTTGTGCGGTCCTTCAACAAGGCCGTGCCCTACCGAGACACGATTGTCGAACACAAAACATTCACCCTGCCACGAGCTGTCTTCGGATGGCATCTCTTCAAGATAGCGCAGGATGCCACCTTTGAGGTGATAGACATCATCGACCCCGTGCCCCAATAGGTAATTGGTAGACTTCTCGCACCGGATGCCGCCGGTGCAGAACATGGCAACGCGCTTGTTGTGAAAGCGGTCCTTGTTTGCCTCCCACCAGGCAGGAAATTCGCGGAAGCTGGCTGTTTCAGGGTCTATTGCGCCTTCAAACGTGCCGATCGCCACTTCGTAGTCATTGCGGGTGTCGATCACCACGACATCGTCCGAACGGATCAGATCATTCCAGTCCTGCGGATCGACATAGTTGCCGACACGGGCGCGCGGATCGACATCCGGCTGACCCATGGTCACGATCTCTTTCTTCAGCCGCACTTTCATCTTGCCGAAAGGCGGATGGTCCGAGGTCGCCTCTTTCCACTCCAGATCCGAGCAACCGGGCAAGGCCCGGATATGTGCCAATACCGCATCGATCCCGGCGCGTGGACCTGCGATGGTGCCGTTGATACCTTCCTGCGCCAGCAACAGCGTTCCCGTGACGGACTGCGCGCGGCACAGGTCAAGCAACGGTTCGCGCAGTGTGACGGGGTCTGGGAATCGGGTAAAGTGATAGAGGGCAGCGATCGTGTACATATGCGCGATCTACCCCCGCAAACCCGGAGTCGCAAGGGATTGCATTGACGCCCCGGCCCCTGCCCCCTACCGATAAGGCAGTTATACGGAGGCCGCCATGACCCATGCCCTGCTTGTCATCGATGTCCAGAACGATTTCTGCCCGGGCGGTGCCTTGGCAGTGGCCGGAGGAGACGAAATCGTCGCGTCTATCAATACCATGATGGAGGAGTTCGACGCCGTGATCCTGACGCAGGACTGGCATCCGGCGGGGCATTCTTCCTTTGCCAGCTCGCACAAAGGCAAAAACCCGTTCGAGCTGATCGACATGCCTTATGGCCCGCAGGTGCTGTGGCCGGACCATTGCGTTCAGGGCTCAAACGGTGCTGCGTTTCACCCCGAGTTGCGCACCGATGGCGATTTGATCCTGCGCAAGGGGTTTCGCAGTGGCATCGACAGTTATTCCGCGTTCTTCGAAAATGACCATCAGACGCCAACAGGCCTGAAAGGCTATCTTGAGACCCGAGGCATCACCCGTTTGACACTGGTTGGATTGGCGACCGATTTCTGCGTTCACTATTCGGCTGTAGACGCTGCCCGGTTGGGCATTGATGTCACAGTCCGGATGGATGCCTGCCGCGCGATTGACATGGACGGATCACTGGCTGCCGCCGAGCAGGCCATGCGCGACGCCGGTGTTACGCTGGCCTAAGGTGTCGCCCCGGCAGCTGCCAGCAGTTTGATCGTCACAAACAAAACAACGGCCAGCCCAAACGCCAGCCCGATACGCCCCGAAATAGAACGCCGACGGTCCGAAACGGGTTGCTGTTGCTGTGGCGGCTGTTTGCGCACCTGACGCGTACGCACGATCCCGGCCATGGGCTGCGCCATCCGAATGTAATGCAGAAAATCCCACAGGTTGAATTCGCCGCAATACTCCCCCTGAACGCCGCGCGATTTTATGTTCTCAAACAGAGAACGCAGAATCCTGACCCGGTCCACCTGATCTTCGGCCGGAAACACACCGGGCACGATGCCGCTGTTCCGCGACTCGAGGCTGAACCCGGCATCCAGGAAAATCTTGCGGATTTTCGGCGATGTTCCCCGTAGCGCATCTGCTGTTCTGATGTCGCGAAACACCGCACACACCTGGCGTTCCACATCAGAGTCTGACCCCAGCTTCTCCGGGTCAATTTCGTTCAGTGCTACATTAACAATATCAAAATCGTACTCGAGACCCATTCACAAACTCAGTTTCGTCTTTCCATCCCCTTCTCTCACTAACCGGCGAAAACAATGCACAATATGCCCGTATTGTGACGTCATGCTGGCATTGTCACCAAATCAGCGACTCTTGCCATTCCCGTTGTCGATTGATCTAACTACGGAAATCGCAGGAGTTCCCCATGGTCGACATCGCGACCCGCGTCTACAATCATAAATGGAAGATTGACCCGATTGTCCGGTCTTTAATCGACACAGACTTCTACAAACTGCTGATGTGCCAGTCAGTGTTTCGAAACAAGCCCCAAACAAATGTGGTGTTTTCCCTGATCAACCGGTCGAATCACGTGCCTTTGGCCCGTTTGATCGATGAAGGCGAGCTGCGGGAACAGCTGGATCATATCCGTTCGCTTAGTCTCAGCCGGGGGGAAAGCACCTGGCTGCGGGGCAACATGTTCTATGGAAAACGCCAGATGTTCCGTTCCGATTTCATGGAATGGTTCGAGAATATGCGCCTGCCGCCCTACCACCTTGAACGCAAAGGCGATCAGTATGAACTGACCTTTGAAGGCAAATGGCACGAAGTCATGTTGTGGGAAATTCCGGCGCTGGCGGTGCTGATGGAACTGCGCTCGCGTGCTGTGCTGAACGACATGCGCCGGTTTGCGCTACAGGTGCTATATGCCCGCGCGATGACCCGCGTGTGGGAAAAGATCGAAAAGCTGAGCACGATCAACGGTCTGGGGATCGCCGATTTCGGCACACGACGACGGCATTCCTTCCTGTGGCAGGACTGGTGTGTGCAGGCGATGATCGAAGGACTGGGCCCCGCGTTTACCGGAACCTCGAACTGCCTGATCGCGATGCGGCGTGAGGTTGAGGCCATCGGCACCAACGCGCATGAGCTGCCGATGGTCTATTCCGCGTTGGCGGATACGGATGAAGCGCTGGCGCAGGCCCCATATGACGTTCTCAGCGACTGGCATGACGAACATGACGGCAACCTGCGCATCATCTTGCCCGATACCTACGGTACCAAGGGGTTTCTGGACAACGCGCCTGACTGGCTGGCGGGCTGGACCGGTATTCGCATCGACAGCGGTGATCCGACTGCTGCGGCCGAGGTGGCCATCGACTGGTGGAACGCACGCGGTGAAGACCCGACCCAGAAACGGATCATTTTCTCGGACGGGTTGGACGTGGACAAAATCCAGGAATTGCATGCGCAGTTTGCTGACCGCACCAAAGTATCCTTTGGCTGGGGTACCTTGCTGACCAACGATTTCCGCGGTCTGGTTCCAAATGACGCGCTGGCGCCGTTCTCATTGGTCTGCAAAGCCGTATCCGCCAATGGACGCCCGACGGTAAAGCTGTCGGACAACCCGGAAAAGGCGATGGGCCCGAAGGACCAGATCGAACGCTACAAGCGGGTGTTTGATGTCGGAACGCAAAAGGCGATCGAAGTGATCGTCTAAGCCAAGGCACAATATCAAACACTTATCCTCAATTCATATGATGCCGGGACTAAACGACTACAGATTGGCGTCGGCAGGATCGGCGATATGGTTTTCGAGGTATTGCAGCACGATGTTCTCGGTGATGGCGCCGTCGATGGTTGAGAAATACCCCCAGCCCCAGAACCGGCGTCCACAGTAGCGGCTGCGCAGCGCGGGAATTTCCCGTTGCACCTTGTGAGACGAACGGCCCTTCATCTTGCGCACCAGACCCGAGATGGCAATCTTCGGCGGCACCGACACGAACAAATGCACGGGATCGCTCAACAACACCCCGCGCAAGATGTCGACCTCGTTCTCGTGGCAGACCTGACGGACGATGGCGCGCACCCGCAGGCGCACCGCACCGGTCAGCACCTTATAGCGATACTTGGTCGACCAGACGATATGGTACGGTGATAGAAAACGCAGTGCTTGCCAATATCATAACACGATTCTCCGCACTGAATCGGGCCCGACCGGAAGTCGAAGGGTTTGCGTCAAAGCGTGGATACTGAAACTTGTGGTGCCGCTGAAGGGACTCGAACCCCCGACCCCATCATTACGAATGACGTGCTCTACCAGCTGAGCTACAGCGGCGCCTTGAGTCATCCGAAACTGGTCTCTGCCGGATGAGATGGCTCATTTAAACTGTCAACCTGAAGCCTGCAAGACCAGTTGTGTCCGTTCGGGCCTTTCCTCTCTTTTCACCAGATGTTGTCGTCGAGGTATTGGGCCAATGATCAATCCATTGGGGCGAGCTTCCAGTTTGTGAAATTTTTGTAACGACGCAAAAGTCGTTTTGACTCCATAACTATAATTCCATAATTCATGAAATATGACAACAGAAGTAATCGATCAACTGGCCATCCTTGGCCACCCACAACGTATCACCGTGTTTCGCATGTTGATGCGACGGTATCCCGACGCCGTTCCGGCGGGGGAACTGGCGTCGGAACTGGGGATCAAGTCCAGCACCTTGTCGAACTATCTCAACGCGTTGCTGCGATCTGGGCTGGTCAAGCAGGAACGCTCCGGGACATCACTGCTCTATTCGGTTGAAATGAAGAACGTGCAGCACATGTTCGATTTCCTGCTCGTGGATTGCTGCCGTGGCCGACCCGATCTTTGCATGCCCTTAGCCAAAGGACGTGAAACCATGGCTGACCGAAAATTCAACGTGTTATTCATTTGCGTGGGTAATTCTGCCCGGTCGATCTTTGCCGAATCCCTTTTGCGGGATATCGGCGGGGATCGGTTCACTGTCTATTCGGCCGGCATACGGCCGTTTTCCGAACTCAACCCGTTTGCAATTCAGGTTCTGCAAGACAAGGGGCACGATACTTCGGCGCTCCGCTCAAAGAATGTATCCGAGTTCTCGGGGCGGGACGCGCCTGAAATGGATTTCGTCTTTACGGTCTGCAATCAGGCTGCGAACGAAGAATGCCCCGCCTGGGAAAGCCAGCCAATCAGCGGTCACTGGGGCATGGCAGATCCGGTCAAGGCAGAAGGTACCGATGCCGAAAAAAGCCTGGCCTTTCAAAACGCGTACGGCGCGCTGAAGCGTCGGATTCAAGCCTTTACATCACTGCCGGTTGAAAGCCTGGACCGGATCGCACTGCAATCCGCCGTTGATGAAATCGCGCGGTCGCCACTTGAGGATGCACCATGACGACTTACGCTTTGAACGGCCTTGGCCGAATGGGGAAACTGGCCCTGAAGCCCTTGTTGGAACAGGGCGCAAGTATCGCCTGGATCAACGATTCTGTCGGCGATCCCCAGATGCACGCGCATTTGTTGGAGTTTGACACCGTGCATGGACGATGGGATGCAGAATTCGGCTTTGATGCCGACAGCATCACCGTGAACGAAACCCGCCTGCCGTTCATTGGCACCAAAGACCTGAGCGCGCTGCCTCTGGACGGTGTTGACGTGGTGATCGACTGTACGGGCGTGTTCAAGACCGAGGCCAAGCTGGCCCCCTATTTTGATGCCGGGGTGAAGAAGGTCGTCGTCTCGGCTCCGGTCAAGGACGGCCCGACAGCCAATATCGTCATGGGTGTAAATGACGGAACCTACGACCCCGCGGCGCATAGGATCGTGACGGCGGCCTCGTGCACGACAAATTGCCTGGCACCAGTGGTCAAGGTGATCCACGAGAATCTAGGGATTCGCCACGGGTCGATGACCACGATCCATGACGTGACCAACACGCAAACGATCGTTGATCGGCCCGCAAAAGACTTGCGGCGCGCACGGTCGGCCCTCAACTCACTGATCCCGACCACGACCGGCTCGGCCACGGCCATCACTCTGATCTATCCGGAACTCAAAGGTCGTTTGAACGGCCATGCGGTTCGGGTGCCGTTGCTGAACGCCTCGCTCACCGATTGTGTGTTCGAGGTTGAGCGTGAAACCACAGTGGAAGAGGTCAACACTTTCTTCAAAGCCGCTGCCGAGGGCGAACTGAAGGGCATTCTGGGTTATGAGACCCGCCCACTGGTGTCCACCGATTACACCAATGACAAACGCTCCTCGATCATCGATGCGCCCTCGACCATGGTGATAAACGGGACGCAGGTGAAGATCTATGCGTGGTACGACAATGAGATGGGCTATGCACATCGGCTGGTGGATGTCGCGCTGATGGTCGGAGCATCATTGTGACGCAACGCACCGAAGGACTGTCGGCCTATATCGCGGTCACGGCGGTCTATTGGGCCTTCATGCTGACCGACGGGGCGCTCAGGATGCTGGTGCTGCTGCACTTTCACACCATGGGCTTCACGCCGGTTCAGCTGGCCTATCTGTTCGTGCTTTATGAGATCGCAGGGATCGTCACAAACCTGGCCGCAGGCTGGATTGCCGCCCGGTTCGGGTTAACTTCCACCCTTTATGCGGGATTGGGGCTGCAGGTGGTGGCGTTGCTTGCCATGACGCAGCTTGATCCGCACTGGACCGTTACCGCCTCGGTCAGCTTTGTGATGATGGTGCAGGGGGCAAGCGGAGTGGCCAAGGATCTGGCCAAGATGTCGTCGAAATCATCTGTCAAGCTGCTGGCCCCGGCCGAGGGCGGCGGGTTGTTTCGGTGGGTCGCTGTGCTGACCGGATCAAAAAATGCCGTCAAAGGGCTGGGTTTCCTGTTGGGCGCGGCCATGCTGGCCACGTTGGGATTCATGACGGCAATTCTGGCCATGGCGGCGGTTCTGGCACTGATCCTGTTCGCAGTTATTCTGTTCATGCCAGCGGGCCTGCCGAAGGGGCGAAAAGGGGCGAAATTCTCGGAAATATTGTCAAAATCCGCCAATGTGAACTGGCTATCCGCAGCGCGGGTCTTTCTGTTCGGTGCCCGCGATGTCTGGTTCGTGGTCGGCATCCCGATCTATTTCTATGCCGCCCTGTCGGACGGCACCGACGACGGCAACCGTTCCGCGTTCTTCATGATCGGAACATTCATGGCACTGTGGGTCATCCTCTATGGCGCAGTGCAGGCCTACGCGCCAAAGATCCTTCGTGCGGCGGATCGAACCGAAGGCGATTTGATCCGCGCGGCACGTAATTGGGCGATTGTCCTTTTCTGCGTTCCTGCGGCTCTAACATTCGCCGTATCGCTGTCAAATGGGCCTGAAACCTGGCTGACCACAACGCTTGTGGTTGGGTTGCTGATCTTCGGAGCGATATTTGCGGTGAATTCATCGCTGCATTCCTATCTGATCCTGGCTTTCACCCGGTCCGAACGCGTGACAATGGATGTCGGATTTTATTACATGGCAAATGCAACAGGCCGGCTGATCGGCACGGTTCTGTCCGGCCTGACTTATCAGATCGGAGGATTGCCAATGGTCCTCGGCACCGCGTCCGTAATGTTGGCCCTTGCTGCGCTGACTTCAGGCCAACTGACAGACCAAACCTCCGACGCACTGACGTGACCGTTTTTGAACGATACCTCACAGACTGAATCGCCCTCGCCATGATTGGTGGCGATCTGATCGGCGGGGCTGCGCAAGGTTATAGAAAATCGAACGGCGCGAATTTTACATGTTTCGGCATATGCCTTCGCAATGTTCAGTAAACCATGACGACACCGCTGGCCGCTGAATCCCGGTATCCGATATATTATCCTGTATTTTTGGTGACCCCGGCAGGATTCGAACCTGCAACCTGCCCCTTAGGAGGGGGCTGCTCTATCCAGTTGAGCCACGGGGCCGTGCCAGGCTCTCTGTAACCGGGATTTTCCGGGTTGTCATCGCCTTTGCACAATTGTTGTACACACCGACCTGTTCACGCTACCATCGGACAAAACAACAACGCAGGTGCCTCCCGTGAACAGTGAAACCAAACGCCCGCTTACCCTTCGTGATGTGTCGGAGGCTTCCGGAGTATCCGAGATGACGGTAAGCCGGGTTCTGCGTAACCGGGGGGATGTGTCTGATGCCACCCGCACCCGCGTTCTGGCCGCCGCCAAAGAGCTTGGCTATGTCCCCAACAAGATCGCGGGCGCATTGGCGTCCAGCCGGGTTAATTTGATCGCGGTGATCATCCCTTCGCTTTCGAACATGGTCTTCCCCGAGGTGATGACGGGCATCAACCAGGTGTTGGAAGACACCGAATTGCAACCCGTGGTCGGGGTAACCGATTATCTGCCCGAGAAAGAGGAAAAAGTGCTGTACGAGATGCTCTCGTGGCGGCCCTCTGGCGTGATCATTGCGGGGCTTGAACATACCGAAGCCGCGCGCGCCATGCTGGATTCGGCGGGTATTCCTGTGGTCGAGATCATGGACACGGATGGCAAGCCGGTGGATGCGATGGTGGGGATCTCACACCGCCGCGCGGGGCGCGAAATGGCGCAGGCTATCCTGAAGGCCGGATATCAACATATCGGTTTCATGGGTACCAAGATGCCGCTGGATCACCGCGCACGGAAGCGGTTCGAAGGCTTTACCGAAGTGCTGGGCAAACACGGGATCGAGATCGAGGATCGCGAGTTCTATTCCGGTGGATCGGCCCTGGCCAAAGGGCGCGAGATGACCCAGGCCATGCTGGAACGCTCGCCCGAGCTGGATTTTCTGTATTACTCGAACGATATGATCGGGGCCGGTGGTCTGCTGTACCTGCTGGAGCAGGGTATCGATATTCCGGGACAGATCGGCCTGGCAGGCTTTAACAATGTCGAGCTTTTGCAGGGCCTGCCCCGAAAACTCGCGACGATGGATGCCTGTCGTCTGGAAATCGGCCGTCAAGCTGCCCAGATCATCGCCGAACGTCTGGAAAATCCTGATACCGAGATCGAGACACGCGTTACTCTGACCCCCACGATCAGTTATGGTGACACGCTGAAACGGCGATGAACACATCCCTGAAAAGGCTCGACAACCGGACGGCACGGGCCATCTTCATGGACCGACACGCGTTGGGTGAACAACCCTCGGGCTCGGCCAAAGGTTCCGCGCTTCTGGACCTGATCCACCGGCTTGGGTTCGTTCAGCTTGACAGCATCAACACCGTTGCCCGTGCCCACGACATGATCCTGTTCTCTCGCCGGCCCGCCTATCGCAGCGCCAATCTTAAAAGGCTCTATGAAAGGGACAATGCGCTATTCGAGCATTGGACGCACGATGCGGCGGTCATTCCGATGGAGTTCTATCAGCATTGGCATCTGCGCTTTCAGCGGGATGCGGATATGTTGAAGGCGCGGTGGAAGGACTGGCGGCGTGATGGGTTCGAACAGCAGTTTGACACAGTGCTGCAACACATCCGCGACCATGGGGCGGTGTCGTCCTCGGATGTTGGCAAGGATGAAAAGAAGGGCTCGGGCGGGTGGTGGGACTGGCACCCATCGAAAACCGCGTTGGAGTATCTGTGGCGCTCGGGTGCCCTCACTGTCGTCGGTCGGGATGGGTTCCAGAAACGCTATGATCTGACAGAGCGCGTGATTGAAACACATCTCTGCCCCGGCAGCACGCCCTGTGATGCCGAGGCGACGCTGGATTGGCTGTGCAACGCCGCATTGGACCGCCTGGGATTTGCAACATCCGGAGAGTTGGCGGCTTTCTGGGACACCGTCAACGCGGCTGAGGCAAAAGACTGGTGCGCAGCGGCGCTGGAAAGTGGCGACATTGAAGAAATCGAGGTTACCTGTGCCGATGGGCGCTTGCGCAAGACATTCGCACGCCCAGATCTGACGACCGAAGTACCGCAGCCACCAGGCCGCATTCGCGTGCTCAGCCCGTTTGACCCCATGCTGCGCGACCGCAACCGGGCCGAGCGGCTGTTCGGCTTTCATTACCGCATCGAGGTTTTCGTCCCCGAGGCCAAACGAACTTATGGATACTACGTTTTTCCGCTGCTCGAAGGCGACCGTATGATTGGCCGTATCGATATGAAGGCCCACCGCGATCGTGATCTGCTGCACGTCAAAGCGCTCTGGCCCGAGCGCGGGTTGCGCTGGTCAGATGCCCGTACCCGACGCCTGAACGCCGAGCTGGACCGGGTGCGGCGACTTGCTGGTGTGGAACATGTAACGTTCGCCAAGGACTGGCTGAAAGAACCTATTTAGGGTCTATTCTGCGTCTGACAGAGTCAACTTGACCGGCTCCAGCCCATCAATCTCACCTGTCAGAACATCCCCTGCAACGACTGGGCCAACACCAGCCGGTGTACCGGTCAGGATCAGGTCACCGGGGCGCAGGCGGTAAAAGCCGGACAGGTGCATGACAATCTCGTCGATCTTCCAGATCAGCTCCTCCAGGGTCGCGTTCTGGCGCAACTCTCCGTTTACGCTTAGCTGAATGCGTTTGTCATCCTCCGGGATCCAGTCGGCAGCTGGCGTCAACGGGGCAAAGACCGCTCCGTTTTCGACGTCCTTTCCCAGATCCCAGGGCCGCTGCTTGTTGCGCTCGCGGATTTGCAGATCACGGCGCGTCATATCCAGGGCGCAGCCATAGGCATAAACGGCTTCCCACGCCTGCGCACTGGTGGCGCGAAACACGGGCTTTCCAATGGCCAATGCCAATTCCATCTCATGATGGTAATTCTGGGTCCCGGCAGGATAAGGAACCGTCGCACCCGAGAGTACGGCGTTCGGGGCGGATTTGGTGAAGTAGAAAGGTGCCTCGCGATCCACCTCATTCCCCATTTCTGCGGCATGGGCGGCATAATTTCGACCGACGCAGAAGATCCGTCCAATGGGATATCCGGCTGCCGCGCCGACAACGGGGATGGTGATCGGGTCCGGAAGCGAAAAAAGGCTGTTTGGCATGATAATCCCTGAAGGTTGCGTAGCTGCCATATTACGTCTGCCAGACCCTCCAGCAAGCCCGGAAAACACGCTGTATTTCGCCAATCTCGAAGTGGTGTTTCAGCGTGAAACGGCTCAATTCTGACCTGATTGACTGACGCCGTGTCAAAAATTGGTTTCATCAGTTTTTATGGTCTCACCAGTACACAAACAGGTAGAAACAACTCTTGGCTCAGTCAAAAGCCGGGCAAAATCCTCAGGTAGTCAGGACCGCTCCGATTTCGGTGCGGTGCCAAAACTCAGAACAGCAGCTTTGGTAAAGCATTTCACCAAAGTGACGTCGGCAAACCATAGGCTGACCCATTTACCGGTCGGCAACTGCCTAAATCAGTTTCGGAGAGTATAGGTGCAAGGCCCCTCCCCCAAGGGCCGAAAGACCCTGTTCAGAGCCACATTATAGGCTTTTCATATACTCCGAAGCACAGGCCGGACCGTCAGGTTTGACGTAACCGGTCTTGGGCCAGGCACCAACGACCAGTCCGGGTCTGGCCGCCCCGTCGGAGACTCCCCCTACAGTTTCCGGCGGGGTCACTGCCGACGACACCGGATGCAGTGCCAATAATCAGGATTCGAGGTCCTTCAACTCGTTCAGCAGATCCAGCAGTAACTCATGCTTGTCCGGTCCAAGCTGAGATCGAATACGTTCCGCCTGTGCCGTGCTTGCAGCCAGATTGGCACGAATGATCTGAACCCCTTTTGTGCTGATCTCAACAACCTGACGCCGTCGGTCTGCCGGATGGCTGCGCCGCGTGATCAGTCCGCGGGTCTCCAGCTTTTGCAGAATGCGCGTCAGGCTTGGCAGCAACAGGCAGGCGCGATCGGCGATGTGGGTCGGCTCTTGCGGGCCTTCTTCATTCAACACCCGCAACACCCGCCACTGCTGTTCCGTGACACCAGCGTCAGCCAGCATTGCTCGAATGGGTCCCATAACCTTTTCCCGCGCCCGCAAAAGCGCAATGGGCAAAGATCGCGACGTCAGAGGGAGATCGTCGGTCATAAGAAAATTATCACCGAAATCCGGGATATAAGCAAGCAACCCGACACGCAGCAGCAGCGCCCACTCCCGTATTCGCACGTTATGCGGGCCGATTTCAGGCTGGACAATTAGGAACGACCGTTGATGATGCGACCGAGGTCCATTTCATGTCCTTCTCACCTGCACCGGCTCAAATTTAAGGTTTCAGCATGTCAGCCCCAAAGAATATGTTCAAACAGGCTCTAATAAAGGGTGAACAGCAGATTGGTTGCTGGATGAGCTTTGCTGAATCCGTCACCGCCGAGATCATGGGAACCGCGGGTTTCGATTGGCTGGTGATCGATGGTGAACATGCGCCAAATGAGATCCGCTCGATCCGGGATCAACTGACAGCTTTGGCCGGTAGCGCATCTCATCCCGTTGTTCGGGTCCCTGTTGGAGAGACCTGGCTGATCAAGATGGTTCTGGATGCTGGTGCCCAAACAGTACTGGTTCCGATTGTCGAAAGCGCCGCGCAGGCGCAGGATCTGGTCCGTGCCTGCCGCTATCCACCGGACGGGGTGCGGGGTGTTGGCGCAGCGGCATCGCGCGCCACGATGTATGGGTCGACAAGCGACTATATCCAGACCGCAGATCAGGAAATCTGCCTGTTGTTGCAGGTAGAAACCCGCGCCGGAGTGGCCGCGTTGGATGACATTCTTCAAATCGAAGGTGTGGATGGCGTTTTCATTGGCCCCGCTGATCTGTCAACCGACATGGGGTACAAGGGCAACAGCGCCGCACCCGAGGTGCGTGCGGTCATCGCGGACGCCCTGGCCCGGATCAAGGCCGCAGGCAAAGCGCCGGGCATCCTTGCCACCAATGACGAAGCGCGTCAGGCCTATCTGGACATGGGCGCCCAATTTCTGGCGGTCGGTATAGATGTGATGCTGCTGGCACAGGCGGCACGCGCGTTGGCCGCGCAATGGAAACCTTCCTAGACACTCAAGTGCGCATGGCCGCAGCGGCCTGCGCATAGCCGCCCGAGGCTCCATCAACAAAATGCACATGGTCATCCCGGGTGGCCGAGGGGACGATACATGTCATCATCGCCTCGTCCTGTGCGTGCAAACCGTATCTGATTTTCCCACGGCGACGCGCCTCTTCAAGCAGGTGTTCGATTTGGCGCAATGTGTCCGGATCGCAGTCGAGCGTCATTTTCAGCCCGTCATCAAACTTTCGGTAATCGGCATTACTACTGACCATATGTCTGTAATGGTCCGGCTCAAAGCGTCCCATCCGCAGGCCAGTTTTGAACAATACCGCGATCAACAGGTTTTGAACCAGTAGGACGAGCTTGTGCAAAATCACATGACGCCCGTTGCGCGACACATGTGCGTCGATGTCAAGGCCGGGTGGAGGCCATGTCATGGGCGGACCCTTTTCCGACACCGGATGGCCAGCACGCTCAAGCGCTTCCGACGCGGACAAGACGGATTGCGCAAGATCGGCAAAGTCCCGTTCGGTTGCTGACGGTGTGGGCTGTACGACCAGTGAAACGATTTGACCGTGACGGGCCGGGCTGTTGGACCACCTGCAAGACAGGCCTGTCAGATCCGGCTGTGCACCTGGTACTGCGGGTGTGACCATATTTTGCCCGGCTTTCATCCCGGCCTCGGCCCAGGCCAGACCGCCGCCGGAAAACATGGCGTAATCCACTCCGGCAGAGGGTGCATAGCGCGCAACACGCAGATCCTTACCCGCTTTGCGAATATCAGCCACCGATACCAGCGCCGCCCGTAATGGCATGGAGAACTCTTCATCCGCCCAGCGCCGCAAATCCGCCAGCGTAGTCCGGGCGGTTTCAGCTTTTCCGGGTGGAACAGCAAACCCAGCCCCATCGCCGCCAAAGACATATGGAAACAGCGCGCCGTCCATTGCATTGATCATGGCCGAAATTACCGCAGCGCCCACAGTATTGACGGTCTTGTACCGGCCCCGCGCGATTTCGCCTGTTGAATCGACAATGTCAGCAACACCCAGAACCCAATCATCGGGCAGTTTTGAAAACTGCGCAGGGTCTGACAGACGGGTAAAATCGCGCTGCAAGGGAAGGTTTTCGTAAAATGTGAACTGGAGGTCTTTCATGCTCCCCCTCGGAATCAATGTTTTGACAAAGATAGCCGGAAGGCGAGCCATGTCCTGACTTTGAAACATAATACACAGGCTTGTGCGTTGCATCACGGCGTGCCAAGCATTTTCCTCGGACGAGCAGGAAAGGGCTGAAGATGCAGGCAGGTTTGGTGGTTTTATGCCTGGGCTATGTGCTCAGCCAATTTTTCCGCGCTTTCCTTGCGGTTCTCAGCCTGGATCTGGAACGTGATATCAGTGCCATGCCCGAAGATTTGGCCTTTGCTTCCGGTCTTTGGTTTATTGTATTCGCCGTCATGCAGATCCCGGTCGGATGGGCGCTGGACAGGATTGGTCCCCGCCTCACGTCCGCCGCGCTGCTTCTGGTGGGCGGGGCAGGTGGAGCGGCGGTTTTTGCAGCCGCAACAACGCCCCTGCACATCAGCATAGCCATGGGCCTGATCGGTGTCGGGTGCTCTCCGGTCCTAATGGCCTCCTACTATATCTTTGCGCGTGAATACCCCCCGGCGCGGTTTGCCACATTGGCCGCCGTGATGTTGGGCGCAGGGTCCGTTGGAAATCTGGTGGCTTCTTATCCAACCGCGCTTGCCGTGGAATGGATGGGGTGGCGGGCAACGATGGTCGGGCTGGCCACAGTGTCCGCCGCAATCGCATTGGGCCTGTGGCTGACTGTTCACGACCCGGCGAAGGTCGAAACAGAACACAAGGGATCCCTGCTGGATCTGCTGAAGGAGCCTGCCCTGTGGCTGATCCTGCCCTTGATGCTGGTTGCTTACGCCCCCTCTGCTGCGCTGCGAGGGCTTTGGGCCGGGCCTTACCTGAACGATGTCTTTGGCTTAAGTGCCACTCAGATCGGCACTGCAACGCTGATCATGGGTGCGGCTATGATTGCGGGCACTTTTGTCTACGGACCGCTGGACCGCGTTTTTGGTACCCGGAAATGGGTGGTTTTCGCTGGCAACGCACTGGGCGCAGCTGCGTTGGGCTTGCTCTGCTTGTGGATCGAGGATGCAACATGGCTGTCTGTCCTGCTGATGGCCGTAATCGGCTTTACCGGTGCCAGCTTTCCGGTCATCATGGCCCATGGTCGGGCCTTTGTGCCTCCGCATCTGGTGGGGCGTGGTGTGACATTGCTGAATCTTTTCGGCATCGGCGGCGTTGGCATTGCTCAATTCGTCACCGGACGTATTCACGCAGCCACCGTGCAAGACGGATCAACGGCACCCTACACCGCAATATTCGGGTTTTTTGCGGTCACCCTTGCCATTGGTTGCGTGATCTATCTATTCAGCCGGGATAGTGTGGATTGACGCAGCCATCAGGAGAGCCTGTTGAAAGACCCCATTGTCATAGCCCCAAATCTAAAACGTAGACTTTCGGGCGTAACAGCGACCATCGCACGGCTGGTTCCGCTGCAGGCGCAATGGATCGACATCGCCGCCACTGGACCGGGTCTGCCCGCCGACACGCCGCACATCCCGCTGGGTCGACTGCCTTTCCTGTCGCGTCGTAAAAGGCGGGTCTGGCACGCACGCCGCAACACCGAGATGTTGCTGGGGCTCATCCTGCGCGATGTGTTCCGGTTAAAGCTCAAAATGCTGTTCACAAGCGCGTCCCAAAGGCCGCACACAGGCTATACCAAATGGCTGATCGGAAAGATGGATGCGGTCGTTGCAACCTCGCGCAAAACCGCAGGGTATCTTGAGCGAGACTCGCAGGTGGTGATGCATGGCATCAACCTGGAGGACTTTATTCCGCCTTCAGACAAGGCCACTGTCCGTGCCCGGCTGGGGCTGCCAGATGGGCAACTTTTGGGGTGTTATGGCCGTATCCGACACCAAAAAGGCACGGATGCCTTTGTCGACGCCATGATTGACGTGTGCGGGCGGTTCGACACAGTGTCAGGCATCGTCATGGGCCGGGCAACCGAGAAACACACCGCATTTCTGGCCGAACTGAAGGATAAGGTCGCAAAGGCTGGCTTGTCGGATCGCATCCTTTTCAAGCCCGAGGTGACAGTAGATCAGATTGCTGAATGGTATCAGGTTCTGGATCTGTTTGTTGCGCCACAAAGGTGGGAGGGATTTGGTTTGACTCCACTCGAAGCAATGGCCTGCGGTGTTCCGGTTGTAGCCACAGATGTCGGTGCGTTCTCCGAGATCATTACTGATCCATCCTTTGGCAAGGTGGTGACCCCCGATGACGTTCGCGCCTTGGTCGAGGCGATTGCCCAAATGCTGAAAAGTAATGATTCCCTGTCACAAGCAGGCCAGGCATCCCGCGCCCATGTCGAGCAGCATTTCGACATTCAGGGCGAAGCAAAGGCGCTGGTTGCGCTTTATGAACGACTTTTGAACGATTGAACCGCTTGAATTCGGCATCAGTCGTTGAAAACCCCGCTGATAGCCCTTTTTTCTTCGCTGCAACGCGGCTATGAACGCGCGTCCTTAACTTTGGAGACATGAAATGGGCTATCGCGTCGTAGTCGTCGGCGCCACGGGCAACGTGGGCCGCGAAATGCTGAACATTCTGGCTGAACGCCAGTTCCCGGTTGATGAACTTGCCGCCCTGGCAAGCCGTCGCTCGCTGGGTACCGAAGTAAGCTTTGGCGACAAGACCCTTACGACCAAAGATCTGGACACGTTTGATTTCACCGGTTGGGACATGGCGCTGTTTGCAGTGGGGTCCGAGGCGACCAAGGTCTACGCTCCCAAGGCGGCTGCGGCGGGTTGTGTGGTGATCGATAACTCGTCGCTCTATCGCTATGACCCGGACATTCCGCTGATCGTGCCGGAATGTAACCCGCAGGCGATCCACGACTACAAGAACAAGAACATCATCGCCAACCCCAACTGCTCGACCGCGCAGATGGTTGTCGCGCTGAAGCCGCTGCATGACCGTGCCAAGATCAAGCGCGTTGTTGTATCGACCTATCAGTCGGTTTCGGGTGCCGGCAAGGAAGGTATGGATGAGCTTTGGGATCAGACCAAGGCCATCTACAACCCTACCACCGAAGTTGAGCCGAAAAAGTTCCAGAAGCAGATCGCCTTCAACGTCATTCCGCAAATCGACGTCTTCATGGAAGACGGCTCGACCAAGGAAGAGTGGAAGATGGTTGTTGAGACCAAGAAGATCGTCGACCCGTCGATCAAGGTTACGGCCACCTGCGTCCGCGTTCCCGTTTTCGTCGGCCATTCCGAGGCCGTGAACATCGAGTTCGAGGAATTTCTGGACGAAGACGAAGCCCGCGATATCCTGCGCGAAGCGCCGGGCATCATGGTGATCGACAAGCGCGAAGCGGGTGGCTACGTCTCGCCCATCGAATGCGCAGGCGACTTTGCCACATTCATCAGCCGCATCCGCCAGGATTCGACTATCGAAAACGGTCTGAACCTGTGGTGCGTCAGCGACAACCTGCGCAAGGGTGCCGCCCTGAACGCGGTTCAGATCGCCGAACTGCTGGGCCGTGAGGTCCTGAAAAAGGGCTGACAATCCAGCCTTTGCAAAAACTAAAAAAGAAACCCGCTGTTTGATCAGCGGGTTTCTTTTTAGAAAGCCAAACTTGCGGAACAAGACTGGCTTTGTGCATCAAGCATTTGGAATGTTGATAATATATTCAAACTACAATATTCAACTTTTCTGATCCGATAAAGCGTTGGACTTACTAAAACACTATCTCGGTTAATTAAATGGTGAACCGCCGTGGCTCGAGCCTTTTTCGATAAGCTAGAAGCAATCTTACGTCCAACTCCCAAAATCCGTATCGAAAATTTCGAGCGCGACCCAAAAGTAAGCTACGTCTCATCTAATAGCCCATTGAGCCAAGGCCCGTTAGGTTCAGAAATCGCTCGAACAGGACGCCTAAACTCGAATGAGTTTGCCGCCTGCATTGAAGAACTCAATCTTCCTCATACTCACCATCGCAAGTATTGGGAGCTGGCTTTCATTTTACAAGCTTTGCGCGAACGCGACCTACTCCAGCCCGGAATCAAGGGCTTGGGTTTCGCAGTTGGTAAGGAAAGAATCCCTGCCTACCTCGCAGCGAAGGGCTGCGAAGTTCTAGCGAGTGATCTGGCTGACAACAACAAGGGTAATGAAGGTTGGGAGACAACTGGCCAATGGAGCGCATCAGTCGAAGATTTACTTTTCTCTGAGATCTGCTCAAAGGAATTATTTAAGAAGAGCGTCAAATTTCGCCCCATTGATATGAACGATATTCCCAGCGATATCTCAGGGTACGACTTTACCTGGTCCACGTGTTCTTTCGAGCACTGCGGTTCTCTCGAACTCGGAGTTCGTTTTTTGGAGAAACAGATGGACTGCCTGCGTCCCGGTGGGGTCGCTGTGCATACAACGGAATTCAACCTATCATCAAACACCCGGACGTCAAAAGGCGGAAAGACCGCAATCTATCGCCTACGTGACATTGAAGATGCTGTGAAACGCCTTCAATCCAAAGGACACAAAGTGGAGCCGTTGGATATTCGCTTAGGCGACGATCCACTTGATTTAACCGTGGACAGGCGCAAAGGGGATCCAAGACAGTACTCTGGCACCAAGCACATGCGATTGCTGATGAAGGGGTACGTTACAACTTCTATAGGCTTGATAATCACTAAGTCTACAAAGCCAGTGCTGCGTTAGTTTAAGAAACGCGCAATGAAATTGTGTTGAATAGACCCGAGAATTTTCGGCACCTCGGGTGGCAACCGTTAATCAGAAAGCAAGGACGACAAAACCTTGCATCTGGGCTCGAAGCGGACCTCCGGTAACTTACACAGACCCACTTTCATCACCCGTTCCTCTCTAGTGGAACCTTTAGGCTCATCAGTCCGAACGAAATGTTCAAATACCGGTCCTGAATTCGGAACATTCCCCCGACCAGTTGACAAATTCAGGCGTGCTTGCCAGCTAAGCACGGATCTGAACGCAACGGATGAGACAGAGCAGACAACAGGTGGTGCCCTGCACAGGGCATCAGAGGCAGAGCATGGGAAATTCGACCAAACGCAGAATTGGAAGATACCTGATCTTAGGATGTACAGGCATTCTGGTTGGGCTTATCCTCATCGGGTTTACCGGGCAATTCCTGGCGGTCGGAGATTCCTTTGCGCTTTTCCGCCCACAAGCCGGCGTTCTGCTTTTGCCGTGTGCCGCGATCCTGCTGTATATGCGCGCCAGATACCTTGCTTTGGTCACCCTGGCCTTTGGCGCCGTTGCTGTCGGATCAATCGCAACCAGTTTCGCCGCCCCGCCCAAGGACTGCGACGGTCCGTGTCTGACCCTGTATCAAAAGAACCTTATGAGCCGGGCGTGGCCCCGGTATTCGCTGGCCGACGACATCGTTGCATCCGATGCTCAGATCGTGACGTTGCAGGAAGTCTCGAGTCACAACCGCGAATACATGAGCAACCTGTTCGAGCATTACCCCGAAAAGGTGATCTGTGAGTTTCGTCCCGAACAAAACGTTGCCATCCTGACAACTTTGCGGATTGTCGAAGGGTCCGGGTTCTGCCTGAAAGGTCATGGTCTTGTCGGAATACAAGTCGAAGCTCCGGACGGGTCTTTGGTCTGGATCGTTTCGATCCACCTGAACTGGCCTTTTCCTTATGACCAATCAACCCAAAGCCGGATCATTGCGGAACGCATTGCGGATCTGGATGGCCCGGTTCTGATAGCCGGGGATTTCAACATGGTTCCTTGGGGTGCAAGCGTCCGGCGGATCGCGGCGGCAGCAGACAACCAGAGTTTTGGGGCCGTCCTGAACACTCATGATCTTGGCAGCTGGCACCTACCGTTGCCAATCGACAACCTTTTGTTCCCGAAGGGAACAACCGGAACAGTCGAACTGCGCCCGTTCATGGGATCCGACCATTTCGGCAAATTCGCGCGGTTTCGTTTGGATTGATCCGCGAGGTCCCCGCTGCCTTGGTGGACATACCAGAACGTATGTCGCGATCCCAAGAAGGGTCTAGGTGTTATTTTCGATCAGCACTTTCAGATTATTCAACCCCCGCTCGTAATCGCCGCCAACCCATTTATCCATCATCACCCCCATCCAGCGGGACATGGGGTTGAGCCCCAGATCGGATTCGAACCCCCAAGTCACATTGGTTGCGTCACCATCGGGTTTCAGAGTGAACGAAGCCGACGCCGTGCCCATCTGCCCAAAGTCCAGATCTGTTTTGACCAGTTGATTTTCCACGCTTTCGACGATTTCCTGCGACCCCGTACCGACCTGTGCGTGATCCGAGCTCCAGTTCAACTTGTTACCGACGCCTTCCTCGGGGCCACTGTAGCTTAGTTTCGTCTCCGGATCGCGTGACAGCCAGGGTGACCATTTCTCAGTCGCTTGCATGGAATTCACAAACGGAAAGATCACTGCGGCCGGGGCGTCGATGGTGATGCTGCGGGACACTTCCGCCTTGCCGGACAACACGTAAGAGACTGCGATGAACAGTAAAACAAGGAGGCACAACCCTGCGAGAAATCGCTTAAGCATCTTCATAGCAAGCTCCAAATTCAAACGTCATTAATGGAGTATACGAAATAACGGCTCTGAATCAGAGCCGTATTCCTCATCGTTTATTCACTATGAACTGTCGTCAGACCGGAACGAATTTCTTCTGTATGGGATCGTAACTCTCTAACCCGCCAGCGCCGATATCGGTCCACAACCCGTGCAGGCTCAGAGTGCCCTGTTCGACCGATGACGAGATAAACGGGAACGTCATCAGGTTTTCAAGCGACGCGACAACCGATTGGCGTTCCAGCTGTCGGGCTTGTTCGAGGCTGTCTTCGATATCAGCGACAAGTTCGAATTTTGGTTTCAGAATGTCCATCCAGCGGCCGACAAAGCTTTCTTTTGCATCCAGTTGCGGCGCCTGACCCTTGCACATGTCGATACAGCCCTGAACGCCACCGCATTGCGAATGGCCAAGAACCATCAGATGCGCAACCTTGAGAGAAGTGACGGCATACTCGATTGCTGCGCTGGTACCGTGATGATCGCCGTCCGGCGCATAGGGAGGCACCAGATTGGCGATATTGCGGTGGATAAAGAAATCGCCCTGATCCGCACCGAACATCGAAGTCACATGGACCCGGCTGTCGCAGCAGGAGATCACCATCGCCCGGGGCCGCTGCCCTTCATCTGCCAGCCGCTTGAACCAGACCTGGTTTTCCGAATACGTGGTCGCTTTCCAGCCGTGATACCGCGTGACCAGATAGCTCGGCAAAGGTTTGGCAAATTCCATTACGGTGTCCCCGTTCTTGTCGCTGATCGATCCTCTAAACCGAATTCTAGGAAAATTCGAGCAATTATCCGATTTCTCTGCAAGGTTTTGCAAAGGAATTTGCCACCAGTATCAAACCTGCGCCGTGGGGGCGTCAGAATTAGGGTGAATGTGGTGGAAAAAATAATCACGCTTGAACACAAGGAATCCGTCCGTCTGGATTCGGATCAATTAAGTGGCCTTTACCGTCAACTGGGCGACAAGAACGCGCTGGATGTGCTGTGCCGCACCATCGAAGAACTGGCAGTGCGCCTGTCGAACTGCGAACGCTTTTGGCGTCAGCGCAAGTGGGCCGACCTGCGCAAATGCGCAAGGTCGCTGGTCGCGATTTCCGAACAGGTCGGGATGACGGTTCTGGCCAGGGTTGCAGGGGACGTGGCGCAGGCCGTCGATGCCGGTGACGCGGTAGCAGCAGGCGCAACGCTGGGACGTCTGATCCGCGTTGGTGAGCGGTCATTGACAGCCGTCTGGGATCAACAGGATCTTTCCGTCTGACAGGGGTTGCGGGCAGATTATGCGCGGCTAGTCTGTGCACAGAAACAATCTGCCGAGGCGCCCATGACACTGTCCTTCGCCCCATCCTCTGACCCTTCCGTACCGCTTCATGTGATCGCGCAGCCGGATTTGGACGGCTGGCTTCTGGATCAGCCCGAGCGCGTGCAGTCCTGGGTCGCAGCAAACGGGTTTTCCGGTGCGCTGGGGCAGGTCCTGCTTGTGCCAGCCACGAACGGCGCAATTGAATTCGCGCTGGCCGGTTACGGAACCGAAGAAAAACGTGTGCGCAAACGGTTCCCCCTTGCCGCGGCGGCCATGGCCCTGCCGGAAGGCACCTACGGCATTGCTTCGGGCATTCCTGCGGATTTATTGGAGATGGAGTGTCTTGGCTGGCTGATGACCGCCTATGCTTTTGATCGATACGCGTCCCAGACCGGAGGGTCAGCGGCATTGATTGTGCCTGATGGCATCAACGCCGCCCGTATCGAGGCCATGGCAAATGCCGAGGCTCTGACGCGCGATCTGGTCAACACGCCCACTTCGGACATGGGACCGGATCAGTTACAGCAAGCGGTCGAGGTTCTGGCGAATGAGTTCGGCGCGTCTTGCAAGGTGATCACCGGCCATGCGCTGCTGGATCAGAATTTTCCCATGATTCACACGGTAGGGCGGGCCGCGGCGCAGGCCCCCCGGCTGATCGAGCTGAACTGGGGCACTAGTGGCCCCAGACTGACACTAGTGGGCAAAGGTGTATGTTTCGACACCGGCGGGCTGAATTTGAAACCGGGCGCTTCCATGGGCCTGATGAAAAAAGACATGGGCGGCGCGGCCAATGTGCTGGGACTTGCCCGGATGATCATGGCGCTGAACCTTCCCCTGCAACTGCAGGTTCTGATCCCGGCCGTTGAAAACGCGGTGTCAGGCAATGCCTTTCGCCCCGGTGATATCCTGACCTCACGCAAGGGCCTGACCGTTGAAATCAACAACACCGATGCCGAAGGGCGTCTGGTTCTGGCTGATGCGCTGACTTTGGCGGATGAAGGGAGTCCCGATCTGGTGATCTCGATGGCGACGCTGACCGGTGCGGCGCGCGTGGCCGTGGGCCCTGATCTGGCACCGTTTTACACCGACGACGAAAGCTGCGCCGTGGCCTTGGCACAAGCGGCCAAAACGTCTGCTGATCCGGTCTGGAGAATGCCCTTTCACACACCCTACGAGGCGATGATCGAACCCGGCATTGCCGATCTGGACAATGCCCCCTCGGGCGGGTTTGCCGGGTCTATCACCGCCGCGCTGTTTCTGCGCCGGTTCGTAGGGTCCAGCCGCTATATCCATTTTGACATCTACGCGTGGCAACCCAGCAATGAACCCGGCCGCACAAAAGGCGGTCTGGGTCAGGGAACACGCGCAGTGCTGTCGGCCTTACCGGAGGTATTGGGGTTATGACCAAGCACCGCATATCCAAACCGGTCGTCGACCTGTTACGTGTTCCTGACGGACCGCGTGACCGGCAGTTGCTTTTGGGGGACACGGTTCACGTCGCAGAAAACAACGGCGGGTGGAGCAGGATCGTCGCGGAAAAAGACGGATATGCTGGTTGGCTGGAAACAGACAACCTGTCCGAGGATATGCCTGCAACACATTGGATCAACGCGCCCGCAACACATGCCTACGTAGCCCCCGATATCAAAAGCCGCGATCTCGTATCCCTGAGTTTCGGAAGTAAAATCCATGCGACTGCCGAAACGGATCGGTTTGTGCAGACCGAGTTGGGTTTTGTCCCAAAGGTTCACACGGCCCCAATTGCAGAAAAGCCGCGTGATCCGGTTGCCGTGGCCGAGCTGTTCCTGGGCACGCCTTATCTGTGGGGCGGAAACAGCCGGTTCGGCATCGATTGTTCAGGGCTTGTTCAAACCGCGCTGCTGGCCTGCGGTATTCCCTGCCCCGGCGACAGCGGCGATCAGGAACAAGCCTTGGGCGCTGTCCTGTCAGCTGAATCACCTGCGCAGCGTGGGGATCTGCTGTTCTGGAAAGGGCACGTGGCCTGGGTTTCGGGCGACAACATGATTTTACATGCGAACGCCAGCCATATGGCGGTTGTGTACGAGCCAATGGACCGGGCGATTCAGCGCATTCAGGATCAGGGCGACGGGCCTGTTACAGCGCGAAAAAGGCTCTAATCCGGGTTTACGGCCCGGATGAGCTTGCGTTCCAGCACCCGCAGTACCGCGCGCAGATCATGGCCGCGTTTCAGGATGCGGCCATCCATACCTATGACTGAGTACATCCCCTGCCGGGACTTCAGGCGCGGGTGCTTTTCGACGCGGTAGATCGGGTGCTCAGCGGTGCGACGGAAGATCGAGAACACTGCCATATCGCGCAGGTTTGAGATACCATAGTCTCGCCACTCTCCAGCGGCGACCATCCGTCCATAAACGGACAGGATTTGCGACATCTCATGCCGGTCAAAGGCCACGGGCATCTGCGCTGCGTTTGCCGAAAACCGGTTGGGAGGCTGCATGTTCATACCGCCAGCCTTGCCGGAAATCATGTTTGAATCAAGCCTGATGCGCTGTTGCCCGGCTTTTACAACACAAGTGTTACCGCCGACCAACCTGACGGCAGATCAGGATTACCGGCAGCAGGCCGACCGCCAGAATGACCAGCGACGGCACGGCGGCGCCCTCAAGCCTCTCATCCGAGGCAAGCCTGTACGCCTGTACGGCCAGTGTGTCGAAGTTGAACGGGCGCATGATCAGGGTGGCAGGCAATTCCTTCATCACGTCCACAAAGACAATCAACAGCGCGGTCAGCAGCGACGGCGTTAAAATGGGCAGGTGAACGCGCCGCAATGTTCCCAGCGGGGTTTGCCCCAACGACCGGGCCGCGGCATCCATATTGGCATGAACCGTGCTTTGACCCCCCTCATATGCGCTGAGCGCGGCGGCAAGGAATCGCACCATATAAGCGGCGACCAGCAACCAGATTGAACCGGTAACCAACAACCCCGTGGACACATCGAATGTCTGCCGCATCCAGGCATCCAGCGCGTTGTCAAAGCTGGCGAAAGGTACAATCAAGCCGACTGCGATGACGCCACCGGGCACGGCATATCCCAGCCGCGCCATGTAGGCCGTCGCCGACGACGCGCGCCCGGGTCTCAGACGTTGAAAGAACCCGACACAGATCGCCGCAAAGACAGTGACGACCGCGGCCGTGCCAGCAAGGATCAGCGAGTTCTGGATGAAACCGATATAGCGCCGCGACAGCAGGTTCTGTTCCGATTCCAAACCCATCTCGACCAGTATGATAACGGGCAACAGAAACCCGAAGATAACGGGTATCGTACATAACAGGAATGCCGCGACAGCGCGAAGACCGGTCAGGTGTTCCGCCGGTTGGGCAGCATGTTTCTTTCCGGCCTGATAGTATTTTGCCTTACCGCGCTGGGTGCGTTCGGCCACAGCCATGATCAGTGCAAAGACAAGCAGGCACCAGGCCAGCTGCGCCGCCGCCGCACGGTCGGCCATTGAAAACCAGCTGGTGTAAATCCCGGTCGCAAAGGTCTGCACACCGAAATAAGACACGGTTCCGAAATCGGCGATGGTTTCCATGATGGCCAGTAACACACCACCGGCGATTGCCGGGCGCGCCATCGGCAGCGAGACGCGCCGAAACGCCAGCCATGGATTGTTGCCCAGCGCCCGAGCAGCCAGAAACGCCGAAGCACTTTGTTGCAGGAACGCAGCCCTCGCCAGCAGGTAGACATAAGGGTACAGCACCAGAATCAGCATCACCGCAGCGCCCCCGGTCGACCGGATTTCAGGGAACCAATAGTCGCGCGGCCCCCAACCCGTTACATCCCGCAAAGTGCTTTGAACGATACCCGGATGATCCAGAATAAAGGTGTACGCATAGGCAAGCACATATGCCGGAAAAGCCAAGGGCAAGACCAGCGCGATCTCAAGGATCCTGACACCGGGAAAGCGGGTCATCGTCACCAGCCAGGCAGCGCCCGTGCCGATACTGAACGTACCCGCCGCGACCAGCACCACAAGGATCAGGGTCGTCACAGTATAGCTGGGCAGCACCGTTTCCATCAGGTGCGAGATCGTATCTGTCCCGCCCGTCACTGCCGCCAGAACCACGGCCACCATGGGCAACAGGCATGCGGCAGCCACAAGATAGGCAACTGCGGCCAACAGCCGTGTGCCGCGTACACCGCGATTGCGTGATCCGTTTTCTGAATAGTCGATCTGGGCCATTATCCCGGCTTTTGATTGGCAAAGGCTTAGGGTACGCCTTTAATCGACCAAAATGCTCGGAAACACCAGTGCGTCGGTCAACAAATCTGCGGCACAAACTGCCGCAGACCTGTTATTCACCACTATTCGTAGACGCGCTGATCCTCGATCACCAACCCGTCTTTGGGCAGCGAGCCGGGGGCCACGACTTCGATTGCGCCTTTCAGTTTCAGCACTTCGGCCACCGATCTGGCATATGCCGTATCATCCCCGCCTGTGCTTTCGATCTGGACAGTCATCGAATCCATCTCGCCCTGACGGGTGGCGATGACACGAGCCTTGACGATTTCCTCATGCTTGTCGACCAAAGCGGCAACCTGTTCCGGACGCACGAACATACCTTTGATCTTGGTCGTCTGATCTGCACGCCCCATCCAACCTTTGATCCGGGTGTTCGTGCGACCGCAGGGGGAAATCCCCGGCATCACGGCGGAAAGGTCGCCCGTCGCAAAGCGGATCAGCGGGTAATCGGGGTTGAGAGAGGTCACCACGACCTCACCCACCTCACCCGGTGCCACCGGAGTTCCGGTTCCAGGTGTCACAATCTCGACAATCACGTGCTCGTCGATGATCATCCCGTCGATCGCGGCGCTTTCATAAGCAATATTGCCCAGATCCGCTGTCGCGTAACATTGCAGGCACGAGATACCCCGGTCAGCATATTCCTGTCGCAGAGACGGGAACAAGGCCCCACCGCCAACGGCGGCTTTCGAGAAATGCAGTGAAACGCCCATCTCGTCGGCTTTGTCCAGAATGACCTTCAGGTAATCCGGCGTGCCTGCATAGGCCGTACAGCCAACGTCGCGGGCGGCAGTCACCTGCAACTCGGTTTGTCCGGTTCCTGCGGGCAGAACAGCCGCGCCAACAGCCCGTGCGCCATTTTCAAAGATCATACCGGCCGGGGTCAGGTGATACCCAAAACAGTTCTGGACGATGTCCCCTGCGCCAACACCCGCGGCATTCAGGAAACGGCCCATGCGCCACCAGTCGTGATCAGTGCTGCCCGGCTCATAGATCGGCCCGGGCGACTGGAACACATGATGGAAATGCCGCGCGGGTTTTACCGTAAATCCGCCAAACGGGGAGCGTTTGGCCTGTGCCCGGGTCAAATCCGATTTCCGCAGAACGGGCAATGTCTGCAAATCTTCTGCTGACTTTACCTTATTAGTGTCTGATTCTGACAGATGCGACGCAAATCCAGGGGCCGACATCGCGCGTTTGATCTGCTCCACTAGTGCCTTGGCCTGGTCCGAGGCGCGTTCGTCTGCCGAGCGTGTTTCGAGTGCGTCGAAATAGGTCATCGCCATATCCTCCATCCGCTCACAGCCACCTTTTGCGACGACGATAGGACCGCACATCACGAAAGCTTTTGCGGCCCTCGTCGGACATACCCAGATAAAACTCTTTCACATCCGGGTTTTCGCGCAGGTCTGCGGCCGGGCCGTCCATCACGACACGCCCGGATTCAAGAATATAGCCGTAATGCGCAAAGCGCAGGGCGACGTTGGTGTTCTGCTCTGCTAGCAGAAAGGACACGCCCTCTTTTTCGTTGAGGTCCTTCACGATACTGAAAATCTCTTCGACCAGCTGCGGAGCAAGACCCATTGAAGGTTCGTCCAGCAAAATCGTCTCGGGCCGCGACATCAACGCCCGCCCCATGGCAACCATCTGCTGTTCCCCACCCGAAGTATAGCCTGCCTGCGACCGGCGGCGTTCCTTGAGCCGGGGGAAATATGCGTAAACCATCTCAAGGTCCTGCTGGACCGCAGCCGCCCCGTCTTTTCTGGTATAAGCACCGGTCAGCAAGTTTTCCTCGACGGTAAGGTGCTCGAAACAATGGCGGCCTTCCATCACCTGAATGACACCCTTTTCAACCAGATCGGCCGGATCGCTTTCATGCACGTTCTGGCCGCGATACTTGATCGAACCTTTGGTGACTTCACCGCGTTCGGAATGCAGCAGGTTCGAAACGGCCTTGAGCGTGGTTGTCTTGCCCGCGCCATTGCCACCCAGCAATGCTGTGATGCCGCCCTTTGGAACACTCAGGCTGACGCCTTTCAACACGAGGATCACGTGGTTGTAGATTACCTCGATATTATTGACCTCAAGCAGGGTTTCCGCCTGCACGTCAGTGGTTTGTGCCGCATCCAGCATCAGCGCGTTTCCTCATGCCTGCCCGTTCCGGGGCTGTTCGTGAGGAGCGGCAGGTGACCCGCCGCTCCGGTTGTCTGAACGCCCCGGATCACATCCGTGGCGCAACATGCCTTACTCGCAACGTGGCGAGATGCTGTTTTCGGTTGCGTAGGCACCGGAATCTTCATCGATCAACGCGCCGATAACTTCGGCATCTGTCGGTTTGAAGTCCTGTACCGGGTTCCAGGCGCCAGTCGCCGCATCCCACTGCACAACACCGACAAGGCCGGGGCCGCCGTGGTTTTCGCAGGAGACCGAGAATTCAGGGCCGAATCCGGACATGCCAAGCGCTTCCATCTTGGCGTTGGTCATTTCCAGTGCTTCCATGCCGTCGCGCATCATCGACGCGTCGATATCAGCGGTTCCGTGCATCGCCTGCGCCGTTTTCACAGCCTCGGCTGCCAGCATGGCGGCGTAAAGACCACGGTTGTACTGAACTGTACCCAGCTGATCGCCGGCACCCGCAGCCTTGCCCGAGTCAACGACGTACTTTTTCAGGTCGTCATAGACAGGATAGTCCATGCCAAGGCCGGTAAAGGTCAGCGCCTTGTAACCGGTCGCTTTTTCGCCAGCAGGCTGAACATCGAATTCCGCGCCAGACCACCAGACACCGATGAAGTTTTCCATCGGGAAACGGATGTTGGCCGCTTCCTGAACCGCAACCTGGTTCATTACGCCCCAGCCCCACATGATGACATAGTCAGGCTTTTCGCGGCGAATTTGCAGCCATTGCGACTTCTGCTCCTGGCCCGGGTGATCAACCGGCAGCAAGGACAGCTCATACCCATGCTTTTCAGCCAGAGTTTCCAGCGTCCGGATCGGTTCCTTGCCGTAAGCAGAGTTGTGATAGACCAGCGCAATCTTCTTGCCGCTCAGGTCACCGCCATTTTCATCCAGCAGATAGTTGATCGCACCGGACGCACCGTTCCAATAGTTGGCCGGATAGTTGAACACGTGGCTGAATACTTTGCCGTTCGCAGCCGAGGTCCGGCCATACCCCATCGTGTGCAGCGGAATGCCGTCTGCGGTCACTTTGGGGATCAGCTGATAGGTGATACCGGTCGACAGCGGCTGATACACCAGCGCGCCTTCACCTTTGGTGGATTCATAGCATTCCACGCCTTTTTCGGTGTTATACCCGGTTTCGCATTCGATCACGTTTGCTGGTACACCGCCAATGCCACCGTCCCGCTCGTTCAGAAGCGTGAAATAGTCGGCGTAACCGTCCGCGAATGGAATACCACCGGCCGCATAGGGCCCGGTTCGATAGCTGAGCGACGGGAACACAAGATCCGCCATCGCGGGTCCTGCCGCCATCAGGGCGCTCAGCGCCACGGTTGCCAGTTTCTTGTTCATCGGGTGTCTCCTCCCTTGATTGATCCGATATTGAGTTCGGGCTTGATCACCCGTCTTTATGATTGGGCCAGCCCTCAATGCGGGAACGGCCAGAGTCTGAGTTTCTCTTTCGCCACGCGCCACAACTGTGCCAGACCGTGGGGTTCCAGGATCAGGAACATGATGATCAGCGCGCCCACGATCACCAGCTGAAGATGGGCAACGATATCGGTCGGCCAACCCAGAAGATCGACGCCAACCAGTTTGAGCAGAACCGGCAGAAGCACGAGGAAGGCCGCCCCGGCAAAAGACCCGAAAATCGAGCCTAATCCGCCGATAATCACCATAAACAGCACCAGGAATGACTTCTGAATGCCGAATGCTTCGCCCACCTCGACCGCGCCGAGATAGACGGCAAAGAACAAGGCCCCTGCGATGCCCACAAAGAACGAGCTGACAGCGAAAGCGCTTATCTTGGCTTTCAACGGGTTCACCCCGATGATTTCGGCGGCGATATCCATGTCGCGGATCGCCATCCATGTCCGCCCGGTCGTGCCGCGGGTCAGGTTGCGCGCAATAATCGCGCTGAAGGTCAGGAAGATCAGGCAGAACAGGTAGGTCGCCCAGGCCGGGGCGTTCGGGCCCGAGATGATGATGCCGAACACGTCACGCTCGGGCGCGTTGATCTGACCCGAGGCCGAGTAGTTGTAAAACCACGGCACCCGGTTGAAGAGCCAGACCAGAAAGAACTGTGCCGCAAGCGTGGCCACCGCCAGATAGAACCCCTTGATCCGCAGGGAAGGCAGGCCGAACAAGACGCCTACAATCGCTGTGATACCACCAGCCAACAGGACATGAATGAACATGCTGACATCTGGAAATGCGGTCATCAACTTGTAGCAGGCATAAGCACCCACCGCCATGAAACCGCCTGTACCAAGGCTGACCTGCCCGCAATAGCCCACGAGTATGTTCAATCCGATCGCCGCGATGGCATAGATCAGAAAGGGCAGCAGCAGGGCGTTTGCCCAATAGTCGTTGATGATGAACGGAATGATCCCGAACGCCACCGCCAGAACGACATAGTACCGGTACCGGTCGAACTTGATCGGGAAAGTCTGGCTGTCATCCACGTAGGAGGTTTTGAAATCTCCGGCCTCACGATAGAACATCTGTTACTTTCCCCATTCTTCCTGCGCCCGGTTTCGGGTCGCGGCGTCCAGCTGGCTGGACCCTTTGGCATATCCGCTCGCCTCAGAGGCGCGCACCAGTTTCAGGTAGGCCAGAACACCCATGATCAGACCGGCAAAGGCCAGGATCGCGGCAATCGTCAACTGGCTGTCAGTCAGGTCATTCGAGGTCAGCGCGATATAGCCAAAGGCCCAGAACCCCGCCCATGCGATTACGTTGATGATGGCGATCAGCTTGGTCATGCGTTACACCCTCTCGATGATCTTCTCGCCGAACAGACCCTGCGGTCTAAACACCAGGAAGATCAGCGCCAGCACATAGGCGAACCAGTTCTCGGTCGCACCGCCGACCAGCGGGCCAACCGAGAATTCGAACAGCTTCTCGCCCACACCGATGATCAGTCCGCCGACGATGGCACCGGGGATCGAAGTGAACCCGCCCAGCATCAACACCGGCAGCGCCTTGAGTGCGATCAGCGACAGCGAGAACTGCACGCCCGATTTGGTGCCCCACATGATCCCCGCGACCAGCGCCACGAACCCGGCCACCGACCAGACCATGACCCAGATGAAGTTGAGCGAGATCCCGACCGAAAGTGCCGCCTGATGGTCATCTGCCACAGCACGCATGGCCCGGCCCTGCTTTGTGTACTGGCTGAAGGCCACCAGCGCCGCCACCAGAAGCGCCGCAATCACGGTTGCCACGATGTCGAGGTTGTCGATGAAGAAGCCATAGCCGAAGATGTTAAAGGTGACCTCGTCTATCCACAGGTTGATGCCCTGCGGCAGACCCACATCCAGCGTCTTGATCTCGGAGCCCCACATCAGGTCGGCCACGCCTTCAAGGAAATAGGCCAGACCGATCGTGGCCATGAACAGGATGATCGGCTCCTGCCCAACCAGATGCCGCATGACAAAGCGCTGCACACACCAAGCCAGCAGAACCATCACGCCCATTGTCAGGATGATCGCCAGCAGGGCGGGGATGTTCCAGCCGAAGTTATAGACATGAGTGCCGAAGGTCGCGTTGATCAAATGCGCGAAAGGCACCTGCCCGTTCATGATCCCGACCAGTGTCATCGCCGCAAACAGGGCCATAACCCCTTGCGCGTAATTGAAAATCCCGGATGCCTTGTAGATCAGCACAAAGCCCAGCGCGACCAGCGCATAAAGCACCCCGGCCATCAGACCGTTAAGGATGACCTCCGTGGCAAAGATTAACTGCTCAGGCATATGTGCCTCCCCGGATATCTGCTTTGGTCTCAGTCATGGCTGACCCCCAGATAGGCGTCGATGACTTCCTGATTGTTGCGCACCTCGTCGGGTGTACCGTCACCAATCTTCTTGCCGTAATCCATCACGACCACGCGGTCGCTCAGGTCCATCACCACGCCCATATCGTGTTCGATCAGGGCGATGGTGGTGCCGAATTCGTCATTCACGTCGAGGATAAAGCGGCTCATGTCCTCTTTCTCTTCGACGTTCATGCCCGCCATCGGTTCATCCAGCAGCAAGAGCTTTGGTTCTGCCGCCAGTGCGCGGGCCAGTTCGACGCGTTTTTTCAGGCCATAAGGCAGGCGCGCAACGGGCGTCTTGCGGATGTGCTGGATTTCAAGGAAATCGATGATCTTCTCGACCGCCTCACGGTTTTCAACCTCTTCCGCCTCGGCCTTTCCCTTCCACCAGGCCTGCTGGAAGATGTTGGTCTGCATGAAGTTCAAACGCCCGGTCATGACGTTGTCCAAAACACTCATCCCCTCGAACAGGGCGATGTTCTGGAACGTCCGCGCGATTCCCTGCTGCGCCACCTCAAAGGGCCGCATCGCTGGGCGTTTTGATCCGTGGAACCAGACCTCGCCTTCCTGCGGGACATAGAACCCCGAGATAACGTTCAGCATGGATGATTTTCCGGCCCCGTTCGGCCCGATGATGGCGCGAATTTCGCCTTCGCGAATATCGAACGAGATGTCCTTGATCGCCACGACGCCGCCAAAGCGCAGGGTGATGTTCTTCATTTCCATCACCACGCCGCCGATCTTGCGACCGTCTTCGGTGACATATCCTATGGAGTCCTTCATTACCCTATCCTCCGATCGCTACTGCTCGGATTACGTAGAAACAATCCCGAGAAAATCTCAGGCCGCCGGGGAAAGTGGACCTTTCGCAGGTCGAGAAAACTACTTCGTGATCTGTGGCAAGCGATGCACCGGTATCTTCCCTGAACCGAACGAGGGGCGGTCGCACTTTCCGATACCGGATTCGGCCAAATGAAACACAGCCTTGGGATTGAGTATTGTCACCCAGCCATCGAACTCTATTCTCATTGCACAGCCCCGACGCGACCCGAAGTTGGTTTGAACGGCGTGCCGAAAATCTTCCTTTTTCCGAGTTCCAGCAACAGGAATTTCGACAGAATTCGCACCGAACCGTTCTTCGTCCCACCATATATTGTAGAGATTTGTTAGTTTTTTGACCACATCTGCGTTTATTGACACCTGAGGGTTGGTTAGTACTGTGCAGCCTCGCCTCAACTGCTCGACCGTCTGTCCGCCGAAAACTTCTTCCCTCACGACGAATGCCTGGTCCTTTGAATACCACAGACGACGGGAGCCTCGGACATCGTAATCGAGTTCGGTGTCTGAATTTGACGTGAGCCCGACATTGTTGAACTGAGATGATGTCGCGATGCTCTTCCAGCAACGCCGGATCAGGTCTTCCCAGACCAAATAGTATTCTGGAAGAGCTCCGATAACTTCCGAAGTTTGGCTGTTGCGTAAGATCAGCGTAGGAGCGTTTTCGCCCTCCGAATTGAACGATAACTGAACGTTCCGCGCGTTGAGTTTCGCAATTTGTGCGGCGCCAGTGCCCGGGGCAACCGATGCCTCGCTTTCCTCTGCTTTGCTTACCACTAATTCTCTGCTTGAATTCGCAGTGGGTGGCCGAGATGTGACTCCGAAGCTCAATAGCCCCAGAGAACTCACAATCATCAGTAGGCCAATGATCAAAATCACACGGGGAAGCACTTTGACAAAAACCTCTTAAGAATTTCTCTCTTAAGACAGTAACTTCAAGCAAACTACCGCGAAAGGCGAGTGGGGAATTCAAGACTATCGGCGGGGATATTAAGTTCCGACTACGCATTATCATTCCGCTGCCACCTTGTGCTGCGCACCCGGTACAACCGGCGCATCCACGATTTTCAGCGTCGCGCTGATCGATCCCTTGCGCCCATCTTCATAGGTCACTTCGGTCGTGGTCGACACGCTTTCGGACCCGTCATAAAGCGCCGCAATGATGTCGTGGAACTTCTCTTCGACAAACCCACGCCGCACTTTCCGGGTGCGCGTCATCTCACCATCATCAGCGTCCAGTTCTTTGTGCAGAACGACAAAGCGATGCACCTGGCAACCGGACAGCATTTCATCAGCTGCTACCGATTTGTTGACCTCTTCCACATGCGCCCTGATCGTCTCTAACACACGCGGATGGCCTGCCAGTTCCTGATAGGAGGCGTAAGCCACGTTGTTGCGTTCCGCCCAGTTGCCGACCGCTGTCAGGTCGATATTGATGAAGGCCACGCAGCGATCCTTGCCGTTTCCGAACAGAACGACCTCGAGAATATCGGGATAGAATTTCAGTTTATTCTCGACATATTTCGGCGCAAACATGGACCCGTCGGCCATTTTGCCCACGTCCTTGGCGCGGTCGATGATCCGCAGATGGCCGCTGCTTTCCTCGATGAACCCGGCATCACCCGTTGCCACCCAGCCTTCGGCATCTTTGGTCGATGCCGTGGAATCCGGGTTGTTGTAATATTCGACAAACACGCCGGGCGAGCGGTAATGGATCTCGCCCTTGTCGTCGATCCTGATCTCGACATCCGGCGCGGGCACGCCAACCGTGTCGGCCCGAACCTCGCCATCCGGCTGTACGGTGATGAACACGGTTGCTTCGGTCTGGCCATAAAGCTGTTTCAGGTTGATGCCCAAAGATCTATAGAAATCAAAGATTTCCGGTCCGATCGCTTCACCCGCTGTATAGCCAACCCGGAACCGGCCATAACCCAGCGTATCCTTGAGCGGCCCGTAGACCAACAGGTTACCCAGCGCGTATTTCATCCGGTCGCCAAAGCCGACGGGTTTGCCATCCAGCAACTTGCCACCCACTTTTTTGGCATGCGCCATGAAGTGATGGAACATGCGCTGCTTCAGCTTGCTCGCATCCTCCATCCGGATCATCACATTGGTTAGCTGGCTTTCAAACACGCGTGGTGGGGCGAAGAAATAGGTCGGCCCGATTTCGCGCAGGTCGGTCATCATCGTGTCGGCGCTTTCCGGGCAGTTCACGCAGAACCCGCACCAATAGGCCTGACCGATGGAAAAGATGAAATCCCCGACCCATGCCATTGGAAGATAGGAAAGGATATCTTCATCGCGGGTCAAATGGTCGAAGATCGCTGAATTCTTGGCGCTTTCGATCACGTTGCGGTTCGACAGAACCACCCCCTTGGGCTTGCCCGTTGTGCCCGAGGTATAAAGCATGACGCAGGTGTCGTTATAGGTGATCTCAGAGATGCGCTTGTCCAGCTCTGCATCAAACCGCTGATGTCCTGCCTGACCTTCGGCCATGAGGTCTTCCAGCGCGTTCATCTGGCTGTGGTCGTATTTCCGCATCCCCCGCTTGTCGGTATAGAGGATGTGCTTGATCTGGTGCACTTTTTCCTGAATCTCGATGACCTTGTCGACCTGTTCCTGATCACCGCAGACGACATATTTCGCGCCGCAATGCTCCATCACATAGGTCATCTCTTCGGCGACTGCGTCCTGATACAGAGGCACCGGAACTGCACCGACCATCTGTGCTGCGACCATGGTCCAGTAATGTGCTGGCCGGTTGCGTCCGATCACGGCAATGTGGTCACCGCGCTCAACGCCAATTTCAAGAAATCCAAGGGCGAGCGCGCGAATTTCCTTGGCCGCTTCAGCCCAGGTCCAGCATTGCCAGATCCCAAATTCTTTTTCCCGATAGGCCGGGGCATCCCCGAACTGGGTCGCGTTGCGGTGTAGAAGCGCCGGAAGGGAGTGCAACCCTTCGGCGCCCGACTGCGTCTGAGCCAATCTTTTTCTCCTCCCCATCCGGCCTCCTCAAAGCCGGAAATGGCGGATCCGGGAAAGCCCCCGGATGCCAGTGCCCCGATTTGGGACACCCGCACGATCAGCGTCAACTTTTTCCTGATGTTTTCTCAATTCTTACGAATTGTAACAGGTGCAGAGGGGTGATGTTACGTTTTGTACAATATGAACATGTCGGGCTATTGAACGGTTATGCGCTGCACAGGTTGTTATGCGGGTTCGACGAACAGGACGAAAATTGCGAAGAGGCACAACCAGAAGAGAGAGCAACTGCGCCATCTATTAATCTCAGAACGACGCGAAAATTGTCTCTGAAATCACAAACCTGCGACAACCACAGCTTCCGTTTTTCGCCACGGATAGCTGGACATTACCAGCTATCTATTCAAAGTGAGGCGACTTACAATTCATTTGAGGACAGAAGGTTGGGACTCAGGCGATTTTTCAGGCGGCATTTTCGCGCGCAAACTCATACTCCAGCGCAAAATCAGGAATACCAAGCAGGTGCCGGGCACCCTCTTTACAACTATGTTTGCGATTTTCCAGCTTTGGATCTAATTCGTGAGTTCGCCGAACCCAATCCGAAAGCAACAGACGGGGTGGTGACCAACTTTCTTGGCGTCAGAATTGAACCACGCGTGATGTCCAGCATCCTGGAACCCCTGGCAGGCAAGGTAGAACCTATTCCCGATCCGGGTAATTGGCATGCAGACATCGCAGAATGGGCGGCAACACTTCTGTCTGTGAAAGAGGCCTCAGGTACTTACCGGATTATTGAACTTGGTTGCGGTTGGGGATGCTGGCTAAATAATATGGGCTTCGTCGCCAAAAAGAGAGGGTTAAGCGTCGACCTGATCGGTATCGAAGGTGACAGCTCTCATCTGGAAAACGCCGAGCGCACGTTTCAACTGAACGGCTTCAACCCAAGTGAGTACCGCCTTGTCAATGGGGTGGCCGCCAGCAAAGAGGGCATCGCGCTTTTCCCAAAATACGAAGAGGCGCACGAAAACTGGGGCGCAGAGCCGATTTTCTATCCGGACGAAAAGGTTCTGGCCGAATCCCGCGCCAAAGGTGACTATACAGAGCTGAATTGTTATACGCTTGAAACCCTGTCTAATGGCGAAGCTGTCGATCTGCTACACATCGATATTCAGGGCTCGGAGCTGGACTTTGTGCAGAGCAACTTCGACGGCATAGAAAATCTTGTAAAGCGCGTGTTTATCGGAACGCACTCTCGCTATCTTGAAGGCGCTTTGCAGGAGTTTTTCCTGACAAAGGGATGGACGCTCGAAATGGACCGCCCCGTGATTCACAGGTTGATCGAAGGTCGGCCACAGATCGAAATTGATGGCGTGCTGCTGTTCAAAAACCCGAACCACGACAAGCTACCGCTTCATTGACAGAAATGCGGTTTGCGTCTGGCGTTTGGCGCTATTGGTTTCTTGTGACGGTGCGGGAATGCCGCGCCGTCCGATGACCGTCTGTATTTAGCAGCCGCATCATCTTTTACATTATACAGATATCCAGATTAGCTTTGACCTATAAGTGGTATCCGGTAGCCTTGGGCTTTACCGTACCAAACAGGTCCCGTGTTCAACAGGGATGGCGTACCGGCAAACAGAATACGACCTTCGGCAGGTTGGCGCGGTTACTGATACTTAGCTTTTAGTGCTGCTTTTTTAAAACGACCAACAGATGTTGAGCGCAACGTGTACAGCAACCCTAAAAGTTTCGTGTTCAAGGGCATTGTCTTATCGCGGTAAACGAGGCTTGCCTCATAGGGCTTGTTGGCGTCGCAAAGTTCAATGATTTCGCCTGCGGCCAAAAGCATCTCTTCCATCAGGGCTTCGGCGGCTTCCGCCTTGCTTGCCTCATCCCCTGAAATTGATTTGTCTCTTTGGGACTTTCGGCGGAAATCCACAATGGCAGCGGGCACGTATTCAGTGACCCGATTTCTGAATCGCGTCATGTCAGAGCCATTGGCCTGAGTGCCGTCCGATTTGGTGTAGGAGTTATAATCACCGTATAGGGCCAGGATCGTGCTCGTCTGGTGAAACAAAATATCTTGCCGTGCAAAATCGAGTTCGACATAGCGATCAATTCGGGCCTGCTCTTCGATCATGACCGATACTGCAGTCTTCGCATCATCTGCTTTGGCACTATGAACCGCCAAAACAAATAAGGCCAAAATCAAAACAATCCTGGACACCCAAAGCTTTCCAACTCGACTTGCAATCATAACGAGGTACTCCTTCACCGTTGAGAAAGCACTCGAACACTACCACAAATCGGCAAATAAATCCGCCAAGCCGAAATTCGGGCCGTTTGCGCCTGACGCCTTTTGAGCCCCTACAACCAATCCCGCAGGATCGGGATCAGGGGCACATCCGCGGCCGGCATGGGGTAATTGCGCAGGTCATTTGCGCGGACCCATTTCAGCGCCTGCCCCTCTTTCGACTGTGGGATGCCCTGCCATTTGCGGCAGGCGAACAGAGGCATCAGCAGGTGGAAATCATCATAGCTGTGGCTGGCGAAGGTCAGGGGGGCAAGGCACGAGGCCCAGGTGTCGATGCCCAGCTCCTCGTGCAATTCGCGGATCAGGGCGGCCTCGGGGGTTTCGCGGGGCTCGATCTTGCCGCCGGGAAACTCCCAAAGACCGGCCATGGATTTACCCTCGGGGCGTTGGGCCAGCAGCACCCTGCCCTCGATATCGATCAGGGCGACTGCAGAGACCAGCACGGTTTTCACGAGCGGTAATCCGCGTTGATCTCGATATATCCGTGCGTCAGATCGCAGGTCCAGACGGTGGATTTGCCCGCGCCCAGACCCAGATCTACGGCGATGACCAGATCCTGACCTTTCATATAAGCGGCGGCTGCGTCTTCGCTGTAATCGGGGCTGACCCAGCCTTTTTCGGCCACAAGAATGTCGCCGAACGAAATGCTCAGCAGGTCGCGATCCGCCGCGGCACCGGATTTACCGATGGCCATGACGATACGGCCCCAGTTCGGGTCTTCGCCCGCGATGGCGGTTTTGACCAGCGGAGAGTTGGCGATGGCAAGGCCATGGATCTTGGCGTCAGCGTCTGTTGCGGCCCCTGTCACGCGGATCTCGACGAATTTCGTGGCACCTTCGCCATCGCGCACCACTTGTTGGGCCAGATCCAGCATCACAGCCTCCAGCGCCTCGGCGAAGGCCGCGTTGCCGGTGGCGTCCACACCCGAAGCGCCGGTGGCGCACAGCAGCAGGCTGTCCGAGGTGGATGTATCGCTGTCCACGGTAATGCAGTTGAACGTCCGGTCTGTCTGCGCGCCCAGCATCGCCTGCAACGCCGATTGTTCGACCTGCGCGTCGGTGAAGATATAGACCAGCATGGTCGCCATATCTGGCGCAATCATGCCGGACCCCTTGGCAATCCCCGCAATAGAGACTGTTTTGCCATCAATTTCGACCTGCGCCACGGCCCCTTTCGGGAAGGTGTCCGTGGTCATGATCGCGCGTGCGGCGTCTTCGATCGCGTGACGGCTAAGACCCGCCTTCAGCGTTTCAAGCTTGGCAATGATGCGGTCATGCGCCAGCGGTTCACCAATCACGCCGGTTGAGGAGGTAAAGACCCGCTCGACCGGAACACCTGTCGCCTTCGAGACGGCCTGCGTCACCTCGGCCACCGAGGTCTGACCATAATGCCCGGTAAAGGCATTGGCATTGCCCGAGTTCACCAGGATCGCCGCCGGGCCATCGTTGGGCCCGCCGATCTTGTCCTGACAATCCAGAACCGGGGCGGCACGCGTGGCTGAACGGGTAAAGACCCCGGCCACAGATGTGCCCGGGTCCAGCACGGCCAGCATGACATCCGTGCGGCCCTGATATCGCACGCCCGCCGCGACGGTGGCGAACCGCACACCGTCAATTGCAGGCAAATCAGGGAAGGACGCTGGCGCCAGCGGCGAAACCTTGGTGATCTTGGCCACGGGGATTACTCCTGAATCAGGTCCAGCTGGCGCAGAACTTCGGGCCCGGCACCTTCCAGAGCGGGGCGGTCGATCTGGGCCTGCTGTGTCAGTTCATCGATGCGCGCCTGAATGGCGTCCTGCTGAACGGTTTGCGCAAGCTCTTCGCGCACGGCGTCCAGCGCGGGCGCTTCGGTTTTGCGCTTGTCGTTCAGCTTGACCACATGCCAGCCGAACTGCGTCTGAACCGGATCGGACACCTGCCCTTTTTCGAGCGCGACCACGGCTGTTTCGAATTCCGGTACCATCTGGCCCTTGCCGAACCAGCCCAGCGCGCCGCCATTGGGGCCGGACGGACCGGTGGAATGCGCGCGCGCGAGTTCGGCGAAATCGGCGCCGTCATCAAGCTGCGCCTTGAGGTCGTTGGCCTGTTCTTCGGTCTCGACCAGAATGTGGCTGGCATCGAATTCGTCTTCACCCGCGAAATCGTTGTACTGCGCGTCGTAGGCTGCCTGAATGGCCTCGTCCGTGACAACGGTATCGGTCAGGGCTGTGACGGTCTGAACCGCCAGAAGAGAGCGTTCTTCATTTTTCAGCCGCAGCGTGTTCAGTTTGTTCAGCCCGTCCTGCTGTTGCCCCAGCAATTGCTGCTGGATCAGCTGTTCCAGCACGAAGTCGTACAATACATCATCTTCGGCTTGCTGGTATTGCGGCGGCAGGGCGGCAACGGTAGCGATCACGTGACCCAAAGTGATCTCATCCCCGTTCACACGCGCCACCACAGTGGATGCATCCGGCTGGGTTTCAGCGGCCAGCGGCAAGGCCATCATGGCGGTCAGAGCCAGCGATGGCAGAAAAGTGAGGCCTTTGGGCATTGAATCATCCTATTTCCTTGCCGCGGCAGGGCGCAGCGTTGACACTCTGGAACCTGCCGCTTACATCGCTTTGAAGCCTTGGACAGGGCCGCCTTTCACCCCCCGTATCTATGGGTTGCGCGCAAGGTGGGCAAGCCTGTCAAAAACCAAGACAAGAACAGATCCGCTGGAGTGAACATGCTGGGACTCGGAACGCTCGCCAAAAAGGTGTTCGGAACACCGAACGACCGCAAGATCAAGGCGACCCGCCCCCTGATCGAAAAGATCAACGCGCTGGAACCCGAGTTCGAGAAACTGTCTGATCAGGGCCTGATCGACAAGACAGAAGACCTGCGCAAACGCGCGCTGGATGGCGAAAGTCTTGACGATCTGCTGCCCGAAGCCTTTGCCAACGTGCGCGAAGGTGCACGCCGCGCACTGGGGCTGCGCGCCTTTGACGTGCAGCTGATGGGCGGTGTTTTCCTGCATCAGGGCAACATCTCGGAAATGAAGACGGGTGAGGGCAAGACACTGGTCGCGACCCTACCGGCGTATCTGAACGCGCTGACCGGCAAGGGCGTGCATGTGGTCACGGTGAACGAATACCTGGCCAAGCGCGACGCGGAATGGATGGGCAAGGTGTTTGCTGCCGTGGGCATGACCACCGGCGTGATCTGGTCGGGCCAGCCTGACGCGGAAAAACTGGCCGCCTATTCCTGCGACATCACCTATGCCACCAACAACGAGCTGGGTTTTGACTATCTGCGCGACAATATGAAGGCCGATCTGGAACAGGTTTACCAGAAGCACCACAATTTCGCGATTGTGGACGAGGTCGATTCGATCCTGATCGACGAGGCGCGGACGCCGCTGATCATCTCGGGCCCGGCGCAGGACCGCTCGGACCTGTATACCGCCATCGATGCGCTGATCCCGAGCCTGACCGACGAACACTACACGCTGGACGAAAAGGCCCGCAACGTGACCTTCACGGATGAGGGTAACGAGTTTCTGGAGCAGCAACTGTTGGCTGCCGGTCTGATTCCCGAAGGCCATTCGCTGTATGACCCGGAAAGCACGACCGTTGTGCATCACGTGAATCAGGGTCTGCGCGCGCACAAGCTGTTCCAGCGCGACAAGGATTACATCGTGCGCGACGGCAATGTCGTTCTGATCGACGAGTTTACCGGCCGCATGATGCCGGGCCGCCGCCTGTCCGAGGGTCTGCACCAGGCCATCGAAGCCAAGGAAAACGTGCAGATTCAGCCTGAGAACGTGACGCTGGCCAGTGTGACCTTCCAGAACTATTTCCGCCTTTACGACAAGCTGGGCGGCATGACCGGGACCGCCCTGACCGAGGCCGAGGAATTTGCCGAGATTTACGGCCTGGGCGTGGTTGAGGTTCCGACCAACAAGCCGATTGCCCGTGTGGACGAGGATGATCAGGTCTATCGCACCGCCATGGAAAAATATGGCGCGATGATCGAAGAGACCAAATTGGCGCAGGAAAAGGGCCAGCCGGTTCTGCTGGGGACGACCTCGATCGAGAAATCGGAACTGCTGAGCCAGATGCTGACCAAGGAAGGCATCGCCCATAACGTTCTGAACGCCCGCCAGCACGAGCAGGAGGCGCAGATTGTCGCCGATGCCGGCCGTCTGGGCGCGGTAACCATCGCCACCAACATGGCCGGTCGCGGCACCGACATTCAGCTGGGCGGCAATGTCGAGATGAAGGTGCTGCAAGCGATGGCGGACAACCCCGAGGCTGATCCGTCGGAGCTGCGCGCCGCAGAAGAGGCGCGCCACGCGGAAGAAAAAGAAAAGGTTCTGGCCGCAGGGGGCCTTTATGTGATGGCGTCCGAACGCCATGAAAGCCGCCGCATCGACAACCAGCTGCGCGGCCGTTCGGGCCGTCAGGGCGATCCGGGCCGTACAGTGTTCTACCTGAGCCTTGAAGACGACCTGATGCGCATCTTTGGCTCGGAACGGCTGGACAAGGTGCTGACCACGCTGGGCATGAAAGAAGGCGAGGCGATCATTCACCCGTGGGTGAACAAGTCGCTGGAACGCGCGCAGTCCAAGGTCGAGGGCCGCAACTTCGACATGCGCAAGAACGTACTGAAATTCGATGACGTGATGAACGATCAGCGCAAGGTGATCTTTAGCCAGCGCCGCGAGATCATGTCGGCCAATGACCTGTCCGAGATCGTCTCGGATATGCGCGAGCAGGTGATCGACGATCTGATTGACGAATACATGCCGCCGAAATCCTATGCGGATCAGTGGGATACCGACGGTCTGCATGCGGCGATCAAAGACAAGCTGACCATCGATGCACCGGTTCAGGACTGGGCTGCCGAAGAAGGTGTGGATGACGAGCATGTGCGCGAGCGCCTGATCAAGGCCGCGGATGAGATGATGGCCCAGAAGGCGGTTGCCTTTGGTCCCGAAAACATGCGCAACATCGAAAAGCAGGTGCTGTTGCAGACCATCGACAGCAAATGGCGCGAGCATCTGCTGACGCTGGAACATCTGCGCTCGGTCGTGGGGTTCCGCGGCTATGCCCAGCGCGATCCGCTGAACGAATACAAAAACGAAAGCTTCCAGCTGTTCGAATCCATGCTGGACGGTTTGCGGGAAACCGTGACACAGCAATTGTCGCGCGTGCGTCCACTGACCGAAGAAGAGCAGAAGGAAATGCTGGCGCAGATGGCGGCGCAACAGGCGCAGGCCCAGCAGGCCGTGGACAAGGCCGCAAGCCAGGCCGAGGCCAAGGCCGAAGCGGCGGCGTCAGGCGATGCCCTGCCGGGGTTTGATGAGAGTGATCCGTCGACCTGGGGTAACCCGTCGCGAAACGACCTGTGCCCCTGCGGATCCGGCAAGAAGTTCAAACACTGCCACGGCAGATTGACCTGACGTTAACACCCTTTAATCACAATGAGTCCGTCTCGCGGCCACAAATTGGCCGCGATTGGTGGCGAGAGTGCAAGCTGCTCCTTCAACTGGGGAGGGTGTCTTGTTTGTAGTTCGCAACTACGTAACCATGTGCGGAACGGTCGCTTGTGCCCTGGGCATAGGCTATCTGATGCAGAACGGACCGGCTGCGCAGCAGAACCGCGCGCAGGGCGGTGTCGATGTGGCCTCTGTTGCCGATCAGTCTTCGATTCTGTCGGGACTGGACAGTATCGTTCTGACTTCGGCCACCGTATCAGATGCCGATCCGGTCACTGTTACACCGGCACCCCGCGCTGTACCCACTGCCCCCAAGACATCGAACTGCCGGATCAGCGCGCACGCAAACGCAGCACCCGGTGCCTTGGCACACCTGTCGCTGAAAGCGCCGTGCCACAAGAACGAGCGGATTGAAATTCACCATAGCGGCCTGACTGTTAGCCAGATGACGGATGCCAGCGGCGCGCTGGACATGGCGATCCCGGCTCTTTCGGAATACGCGATCTTCCTGTTTTCTTTCGAAGATGAAACAGGCACTGTCGCCACCACTCACGTTCCCGAAATCGCCGGTTTTGATCGTGTTGTCTTGCAATGGCAGGGTGATACCGAGTTGCAGATTCATGCGCTGGAATTTGGTGCCAGCTATGGCGCGGATGGCCATGTCTGGGATGACGCATCTGCCGAAGGCGCCGGTAAGGTTATGCGTCTGGGTCAGTCCGGTTCCGGTGTGACGCAGAATATCGAAGTGTATTCTTTCCCGGCCAGTACGTCGGATCAGTCCGGCACGATTGACCTGACCGTCGAGGCCGAAGTGACCGATGCAAATTGCGGCCACACGCTGAACGTGCAGTCGCTGGAGTTGTTGTCGGACCGCCGCCTGCGGTCGCGCGACATGTCCGTGACTCTGCCGGATTGTTCGCGCGCAGGCGAGTTTCTGGTGTTGAATAATCTGCTCTCAGACCTGACAATCGCGGCAAAGTAATCCGCAGGCAGGCTTGAACCTCTTATGACATTTTTCCGTGTGGCGGTGGCTGCGCTGTTTTCCGTGACGGCGGCGACCGGTGCTTTTGGGCAGGACATCACACTGACCTCGCATGATGGCAAGGTCGAAGTGACTGGCAATCTGCTGAGCTTTGACGGTGAGTTCTATCGCGTCGATACGCAATTCGGGACGTTGACCGTGGATGGTTCTGGCGTCACATGCGAGGGCCCCGCCTGCCCCAACCTGATCGATTTCGTCGCCGAGGTGCAGTTTTCCGGATCATCGGTGATGGCCGAAACGGTGCTGCCCGCCCTGATCATCGGCTTTGCCCGTCAGGAAGACCTGACCGCGACCCCCGCCCGCGTGGATGAGGACACCTTTGTTTACGAGCTGCATCAGGCAGGCCGGTCGGCGCCGCTGGCACGGTTTTTCTTTGACGTGGGCACCACCGATCGCGGGTTCAGTGACCTGATCGCGGACCAGGCGGATATCGTGATGGCCCTGCGCGAGATGCGCGAGGCCGAGCGGGAGGCTGCCGAGGCTGCGGGGTTGGGTGATCTGAAGCGCGCCCGTCGGTCGCGGGTCATTGCACTGGATGCCATGGTCCCGGTCGTGGCCCCCGACAGCGTGATGCGGCAGGTTTCGCTGGCGGACCTGGCCCGCATTCTGTCCGGAGAGGTCAGCAACTGGGCGCAGCTGGGTGGGCCGGATGCCCCTATTGCACTGCATGTGCCAGAGGCCGGGTCGGGGCTGGCGCAGGCGGTCGAGGATCAGGTTCTGAAAACCGCCGGTGTGGACCTGACCGATACGGCGATCCACCACAAACGCATACATGACCTGACCGCGGCCGTGGCTAAGGATCCGTTCTCCATCGGGATCGCCAGCAAGGCATCGGCCCATGGCACCCGCGCTTTGCCGTTGACCGGCGGGTGCGGGCATCCGCTGGCCGCGACCCGCCAGTCGATCAAGACTGAAGATTACCCGCTGAATATGCCCATGTTCCTGTATCTGCCGGAACGACGCCTGCCCCGGATTGCGCGGCAGTTTCTGGCCTATAGCCAAAGCCCCGAGGCGCAGATGGCCATACGTGACGCAGGATATGTGGATCAATCGGCTGAAACCCTGCCGGTTGGCGTGCAGGGGGACCGGCTTGCCAATGCGGTCGTCACTGGTGGAACTGAGGTTGGGCTTGAGGAATTGCAACGCATGATCGAGACCTTGCGCCCGCTGTCGCGCCTGTCCCTGTCGGTCCGGTTCGAACCCGGATCGTCCCGCCCGGACGCGCAGTCGCGCGCCAATATTCAGCAACTGGCGCAAATGCTGGACGCGGGTACGTTGCAGGCGCGCAAGGTGGTGTTTGCAGGCTTCAGCGATGGGGACGGGGGTGCCGTTTCAAATGCCCGCATCGCCCTACGGCGCGCGCAAACCGTGCGAAACGCGGTTATCGCCGCGCTTGAAGCCCCGATCCCTGATAGTATCACGGTCACCGCCGAAGGATTTGGTGAAGCGATGCCCATGGCCTGCGATGACACCGAATGGGGCCGCAAGGTCAACCGGCGGGTCGAGATTTGGGTGCAGTAGCCGCTAGAGATACCCTTCGGAACGAAAGCTGAGCTCGGTCGATTTGCCGATGATCAGGTGGTCATGCAGGGTCAGCCCCAGGGCGGAGCAGGCATCCTGAATGCGGTTGGTCATGTCGATATCTGACTGTGACGGCGTTGGGTCGCCCGAAGGATGGTTGTGCACCAATATCAGGGCCGAGGCATTCAGTTCCAACGCCCGTTTCGCCACTTCGCGCGGATAGACCGGCACGTGATCCACGGTGCCTTTGGCCTGTTCCTCATCCGCGATCAGGACGTTCTTGCGATCCAGATAGAAAACGCGAAATTGCTCGGTCTCGCGATGCGCCATTGTCGTGTGGCAATAATCCAGCAGCGCGTCCCAGCTGGATATTACGTGTCGTTGCATCACCCGCGCCCGTGCCATCCGATGCGCGCAGGCTTCGAGGATTTTCAGATCGGTGATGACCGTATCACCAACGCCCTTGATCTGCCGCAGCCGTTCTTCGGGCGCTGTCAACACACGGTTGAAATCGCCAAAGGCATTCATCAATGCCCGCGCCAATGGTTTCACATCCTGCCGAGGGATGGACCGGAACAAAACCAGCTCCAGCAACTCATAATCCGGGATCGCTGCGGATCCGCCCGCCATGAACCGTTCGCGCAGCCGCTTGCGATGGTCTTTGATGTAGGAGGGTAACCGACCATTCGGCAGCGGCTGCGCTGGCGCTTCGTCCGTATCAAACAGCATGGGGGCTTCGGCAAAGGCGTCCTGTGTCATGCGTTTACCCTGACGCAGAATCACTTTCCGAAAGGTTAATGAGCCTCTCCTGCCATACGCGCGGTGGCGCGGCGGACAATCATGTGCAGAAGGATCGAAAATACGCCCAGAGTCAGCATCGCCGCAAACATCAGGTCCGTCTTGGCACGGCCATTGGCCAGCAGCATCAGATATCCCAGACCTTGCGATGAACCGACCCATTCACCGATCACGGCACCGATCGGCGCATACACCGCCGCCAGCCGCATCCCCGAGGCCAGAGACGGCAACGCCGCAGGGATACGGATGTGCCACAACACAGTGCGCTTGCTGGCCTGCATCGTGCGTGCAAGGTCCAGATACCCCTGCGGTGTCCGCATCAAACCGTCAAAAAAGGACGACGTGATCGGGAAATAGATGATCAGGACCGCCATCGCGACCTTGGACAACAGGCCATAACCCAGCCACAGGGTCAGCAACGGGGCCAGTGCAAAGACCGGCAGGGCCTGCGTGAACACCAGCATTGGCTGCACCAAAACTCGTGCGACGCGGGAATTGGCCAGCTGCAATGCAGTGACAACGCCAAGCAGCGTGCCGCAGGCAAGGCCGATAATGACCTCGATGGCTGTGATCCAGGTGTGTTCTGCAATCAGCCAGCGGTTCTGCCACCAGGTCTCGGCAACCACTGCGGGACCGGGCAGGATGAATTTTGGCAATCCGGTCAGGGTCACGATCCCCTGCCAGATGGCAAGGGCAAACAGGGTTGCTGCCAGAACAGAGAGGGACTTCATACCCCGCCCTCCCGCAACAGCCGCAAAAGCGCGCCTTGTGTTTCCAGCGTCTGCAGATCATCCACGCTGCGCGGGGCTGGAGCAACCGGCGGGTCGCAGGGCGTCAGCCCGTGCTGTGTCATGACGACGATGGATTGCCCCAGACGCGCGGCCTCGCCCGGATCGTGGGTCACCAGAAGGACAGTGCGGCCTTTCAGCGCCTCGGCGGCCAGATCCTGCATATCGGCACGGGTTCGGGCATCAAGGGCGGAAAAGGGTTCATCCAGCAACACAATCGGCCGGTCTTCCATCAGGGTGCGGGCCAGTGCCACGCGCTGACGCTGCCCACCCGAAAGCTCGGGCGGTTTCTTGGTCATATGGTCCTGCAACCGCATCCGCTCGATCAGGCGGTCGCGCCGGTCAAGGTCAACTTTCTCGCCCCGCAGTCGCGCGCCCAACGAGACGTTTTGCGCAACACTCGCCCAAGGCAGCAACAGGTCGTCCTGCGCCATATAAGCGACCCGGTCTGAAACCGGCTGGCCATCGCTGGCGGTGATCCGGCCCGAGAATTCAGCCCCGGTTTCCAGCCCGGCAATCAGCCGCAAGACCGTGGTTTTGCCAACACCCGATCCGCCCAGCAGACAGGTCCAAGCCCCAGCGTCAAGCGTCAGGGTCAGCGGTGCGAACAGAATCGCGCCGTCGATCGTAGCAGTGCCGCTGATGGTCAGATCGGGCGCCGGGGTCATGGGGTCAGACCCATCTGCCAGAAATTGACCTCCAATTCCGTGGCCGTGCGGAACGTCCGGCACAAACGATCCCAGCGGGGCGAAGACTGAAAATCCGCCCCAATCCGCCTTGTTAGAGCCGAATCCAGCAACTCGCCCACGGCGGCGCAGGCGTTCTGATAGCCCTCGTCCGCATAGGTATCGATCCAGCCGCGATAGGATGTTGATGTTGCCTCCGCAGACAGGCGGGTGCCAATCTCACCATATCCCATGACGCAGGGTGCAAGTGCTGCCAGAAGATCCAGCAGATCACCGCTATAGCCCGCCTCGAGGACAAAGCGGGTATAGGCCAGATTTTCGGGCCGTTCCGGCGTTGCAAACAGATCGGACTGCGAGATGCCTTCTGCTTCGCAAATGCCGATATGCAGCTTCATCTCTTCGCTGATCAGGCCGTTCACGGTACGCGACGCCGCCAGCATTTCAGCATGTGTTTCCGATTTCACCACGGCCAGCGCCCAGGCGCGCGAGAAGTGGATCAGGAACACGTAGTCCTGACGCAGATAGTGCAGGAACGCCGGACGTGGCAGGGTGCCGTCTTTCAGGGCTTCGACAAAAGCGTGGCGGGTGTAATCCCGCCACGGCCCCTGCGCCGCATCGCGCATCAGCGCAAAGGCTTTGCCATAATCGCTCATTGCGCGGTGACGTCGATGGCTATGTCGCTGACGGGCAGGACAGTATCGATCATGCCGCTGTCGTTCAGGAACGCTTCGAACCGGGCATAACGGCCAGCGTCAAACCCGGCGGGACGCAGAGCAAAGCGCGGCAGCGTGTCGACCCATGCGCGCGCGTTCAACTCGTCCTGCAGCTCGGGCGAGGTGGCCGAGAAGACCTCCCAGCTTTTTTCCGGGTTGTTGACGATGTACTGAGTCGCTTTTTCGGTCGCGGCCAGGAAACGGGCGATCTTGTCTTTGTCCATCGTATCGGGGTTGGCGACATAGATCAGTTCGTCATAAGACGGCACGCCTTCTTCCTCGATATAGAAACAGGTGCCGGGGCGGCCTTCGATATCCATCTGGTTCAGTTCGAAGTTGCGATAGGCGCCAATCACCGCGTCCACCTGACCGGTCATCAGCGAGGGCGAGAGTGAGAAATTCACGTTGATCATTTCAACATCATCCAGCGCGACTTCGTATTTGCCAAGCACGGTGCTGAGGATGGCCTCTTCCACACCGGCGACGGAAAAGCCGATTTTCTTGCCCTTGAGGTCAGCGGGCGATTTGATCGGGCCGTCTTTCAGAACCAGCAGGCAGTTCAGGGGCGTCGCGACCAGCGTGCCGACCCGTTTCAGCGGCAGCCCTTCGTGGATCTGCAAATGCAGCTGCGGCTGATAGGATACCGCCAGATCCGCCTGACCGGCAGCAACCAGACGCGGCGGCGCGGACGGGTCGGCGGGGGCAACGACTTCGACCTGCAATCCCTGCTCGGCGAAATAGCCGTTTTCCTGCGCCACGATGATGGGCCCGTGGTCGGGGTTGATGAACCAGTCCAGCAGGACGGTCATCTTGTCTTCGGCCCAGGCCGGCGCGGCGGCCAGAAGGGCAAGGGCTGTCATCAGCTTTTTCATATCTCACGTTTCCTTTTCTCAGGAGGCTGAGGCCGCGACGAGGACAATCTCGCCCGGCCAAATCGGTTGAATTTTCTCGGCAGCGCGCCATGCGCGCAGCCCGGTGGCACAGCAAAGGGCAAGGCGTTGCCCTTTTTTAGAATCTATTATTTGAATTTCTTCGGGTGAAATGCGCGTCGCATTCGGGTGAGCTGGAACCGGCGCTTCGTCCGGGTCACGCAGTTCGACAATCTGGTCTGTCTCCTTCAACTGACTGGCAGAGAGAAAGCGGAAACAGCTGTTCGGTTCCGGCGCGTCATCAAAACGAAACCCGGTGCAGCGCAGGGTTCGCGCATCATATTGCACCATCTGCCCAAGCGGGGACGGGTCAAGCCGCAAGATCAGGTTCAGCGCCATCTGCGCCTGCATGGACCCGATCACACCGACAACGGGGCCTAGAACACCCGCCGTGGCGCAGCTTGCGCCGCTATCCGGCGCATCGGGGAAAACGGCTCGCAGAGAAGGCGCGCTGCCGCAGAAGCCGCCCACATAACCCGAAAGCCCCAGTACCGAGGCGCTGATCAGTGGCTTGCCTTGTGCCAGACAGGTATCCGACAGCAAATAACTGACCGCATAGCTGTCGGCACAATCCAGAATGATATCTGCCTGCGACACCAGATCGGGCGCATTTTCCCCAGTTAGAGCCTGTTTCCTGGAAATCACATCGATTTCGGCATTCAACGCACGGCATCGGTCAGCGGCGCGTTCAGCCTTTGACTGCCCGCAATCTTCTTCTGAAAACAACGTTTGGCGATGCAGATTCGACAGATCAATGATATCACCATCTACAATCGTGATATGCCCCACTCCGGCTCCGGCCAATAGCGGCAGAAGCGGCGCGGCCAGACCACCTGCGCCGACCACCAGAACACGGGCCGCAGTCAGGCGGGCCTGTCCTTCGGCCCCAACCTCGGGCAGCAGCGTTTGGCGGACATAGCGGCTCATCTCGTGACCTCGATCCAAGCACGCACCCGCGCTTCGGGGTCGGTGTTCAGCGTGATGTCCGTGACGGCCGAGACAATGTCGGCCCCCGCTGCCAGCACCCCTGCTGCGCGCTCGACGCTCATGCCGCCAATACCGACCAGAGGAATGTCGCCAACCCGCGCCTTCCATTCGGTCACGCGGGGCAGGCCCTGCTGATGCCATTTCATCTTTTTCAGGATGGTCGGATAGATGGGACCCAGCGCCACGTAATCAGTATCCATGGCCAGAACCCGCTCAAGCTCATCATCGTCATGAGTGGAAACACCCAGCTTTAGACCCGCTTTTCTGATGGCTTTCAGGTCAGCATCATCCAGATCCTCTTGCCCCAGATGAACCCAGTCACAACCCAGATCGATGGCCTGCTGCCAGTAATCGTTGATCACCAGAACCGCCCCGTAGTCGCGGCACAGATCGCGCGAGGCGGCAATCTGATCGCGCACCACCTCATCCGGCTGATCCTTGATACGTAGCTGCACCAGCTTGACACCCAGGGGCAGCATCCGCCGCAACCAGTCCGCGTGATCGAAGATCGGATAGAAACGGTCCAGCGTCATGACAGGAATGCCTTTCCAACAACAGGGGTCGAAGGTTCGGCCATATCACGCGCCTCGATCGGGTCTGCCTGATGGGCGAGTTGTCCGGCATGGATTGCCTGCGCCATCGCCTTGGCCATCAAAACGGGATCACCGGCACGGGCCACAGCGGTGTTCAGCAGAACGGCGTCATAGCCCAGTTCCATCGCATGGGCCGCGTGGCTGGGCAGGCCGATCCCGGCATCCACCACCAGCGGCGTGTCAGGAAACTCGGCCCGCATTGACCGCAGGGCGTATTCGTTGTTCAGCCCTCGCCCGGACCCGATAGGCGCGCCCCACGGCATCAGCACTTCGCACCCCGCTTCGAGCAGGCGTTCGCCCACGATCAGATCATCGGTGGTGTAGGGAAACACCTCAAACCCGTCTTCGGTCAGGATGCGCGCGGCCTCGACCAGCTGGAACACATCCGGCTGCAAACTGTCGGTGTGGCCGATCAGTTCCAGCTTGATCCATTTGGTATCAAACACTTCGCGCGCCATATGGGCTGTTGTCACCGCCTCTTTCACCGTATGACAGCCAGCCGTATTTGGCAGGATCAGAACACCCAGCTCGCGGATCATCTGCCAGAATGTCTGACCCGCGCCGGATTCCCGCCGCAGCGATACCGTGGCAACCGCCGCACCGCTTTCGCGAAAGGCCTGTTCCAGAATGGCAGGGCTGGGATATTGGGCGGTGCCCAGCATCAAGGGGTTCGGCAGTTCGATGCCGTAGAACATTCGCATCCTCAGCCCCCCTGCATTGGTGCGACCACTTCGACCCGGTCGCCGTCGGTCAGTTTGTGCGCAATACGCAGGCTTGACGGCACGAAATCTTCGTTCACGGCGGTGGCCACACGGCCCGAGAAGCCGCATTCCAGCAACAGATCCGACAGGGTTTCCGCGCGCACATCGCGCGTCTCGCCGTTAAGCACGATCTTCATCGACCATCTCCGAATGTGTGTTGTCCAATGCCAGATCAGCGACACCCCGCGCCAGTGCAGGGGCCAGCAGATAGCCATGGCGATAAAGCCCGTTGGCATAAATTGTCCGGCCCAATCGCCGGATACGCGGCAGGTTGTCCGGGAAAGCGGGGCGCAGATCGACACCGATCTCCAGCACCTCGGCCTCGCCAAAGGCCGGGTTCACGGCATAGGCCGCGCTGAGCAGTTCCAGCATCGAACGCGCGGTGATGCGGCTGCTGTCCTCGGATTCGATCATAGTTGCGCCCAGCATGTAGACGCCATCCCCGCGCGGAACGATGTAAAGCGGCATCCGCGGGTGCAACAGCCGCACCGGACGCGAAAGGTTCACATCGGGGCAACGAAGAACCAGCATCTCACCCTTCACGCCGCGCAGGTCGTGCAGATATTCGCGCGCGTGCAAGCCCCGGCAGTCTATGGCGTTGTCCAGTTGCACCGGAGCCAGCTTTCGGTGGAATTCCACGCCTGCGCCTTGCAGGTGACGATGCAGATCGCGCAACGCCTGACGAGGATCAAGGTGAGCTTCGTTTTCAAAATACAGAGCTTTGCCGAACTTGCTCAGATCAGGCTCTAATTCGAGTATTTTCGCACGATCAACCTCGCTGAACCCTTCGGTCCGGCGTGCAAACCGGCGCAGGTCGGGCAGGTCGCGCGCATTGGCAACGACAAGAGTTCCATGTCTGTTTACCTGCGTTCGCTGCGCCCACCATTCGATTGCTTCCTGCCCCAGCCGCAGCACCGGTTCTTCCGCGTTTTCAAATTCACACCAAGGGGCCAGCATCCCACCGGCCCACCAGGAACACCCATGCGGGCCGGGCGGGCCGCCCGGATCGAAAACCTGCACCTTTGCCCCGCGTGACACAAGCTCGCTGGCCACGGCCAGACCCGTTACGCCCGCACCTATAACCGACCAGAGTGTCATGCGGGCCAGATCCGGTGGAAGTGGTGCACAGGACCGTGCCCGGCACCAATCTTCAGCTCATCCGCCCGCGCGATGGCCCCTTGCAGATAATTATGCGCCTGCGCGATCGCATCCCTCAGCGGCAGACCCCTGGCCAGACCGGCGGCGATCGAAGACGACAGAGTGCATCCGGTTCCGTGGGTGTTTTTCGTGTTCTGACGCGGGGCCTGAAATGCGGCCACGACGCCTGAGGGGTCGACCAACAGATCGTGGCAGACATCGCCCGACCCATGCCCGCCCTTCATCAAAACCGCACCCGCGCCCAGAGCACACAGGGCCTTGCCTTGTGCGGCCATCTCGTCCGGTGATTGCGCCGGTTTCGCATCCAGCAAACATGCCGCTTCGGGCAGATTGGGTGTCAGCACAGTCGCTGCTGGCACCATCACTTCGCGCAGTGTCCGGACCGCTTCCTGCGCCAACAACGCATCTCCGGATTTTGCGATCATGACAGGATCAAGAACGACGAGACCTTTGAACGCTTCCAGGCCTCGGGCCACTGTGTGAATGATCTCTGGCGTGGCAAGCATACCGATCTTGATGGCCGTCACATCCAGATCGCTGAGCACCGCGTCGATTTGCGCAGCAATGACATCCAGCGGAACCCCATGCACCGCAGTGACGGCTTGCGTGTTCTGCGCCGTAACAGCGGTAATGACGCTTGCGCCGAATACACCCAGCGCCGACATCGCTTTCAGATCGGCCTGAATCCCGGCGCCTCCGCCGCTGTCAGATCCTGCAATGGTCAGGGCAATTGCCGCCATGTCGTTGCTCCATCTTCTTTGGGCAACGAGGTGGGGAAAACGTCTGTGTTCATAAGACCGTTCCCTACGCCGGAATTGCCCGGATCAGGTTCGATGGGTTAGCGCGGTCGCGCCTCTCAGCCCTTTCACAGGACACCCCAACGGTTGTCGCGGACAATTTCAGGGTCAGCGGTTGGAATCAAGACCCAATTTGGCAAATGCATTGCCACTTTTGGTCATCTGATAAGGCCAATTGAATGTCTTTAGGGAGTATTTTGCGAGGCTCTGCCTCGCGCTCCGGGATATTTAGAGCCAGATGAATAAAGGATCCCTGCTTCATCTGGCCGGAAATATCCCGGGGGAGGCGCCCGGAACGGGCGGCGGGGGCAGAGCCCCCGTAACTCTGTTTGTCAGCTTTTCATACCGTCCCAGAAGGATTTGACGGATGAGAAGAAGCTTTTTGATTCCGGGTGGTTATCTTCGCCCAGGTCATCAAACTCGCGCAGCAGTTCTTTTTGGCGGCTGGTCAGGTTGACCGGGGTTTCGACGGCCAGTTCGATGAACATGTCGCCAACACCGCCGCCGCGCAGCGCGGGCATACCTTTGCCGCGCAGGCGCATTTGCCGGCCCGACTGGCTGCCTGCCGGGATTTGCACCCGCCCACGGCCGCCATCGATTGTCGGAACCTCGATCGATCCGCCCAGCGCGGCCTTGGCCATGCTGACCGGTACACGGCAATAGAGGTTCACGCTGTCGCGTTCGAACAATTTGTGATCAGACACTTCCACAAAGATGTAGAGGTCGCCCGGAGGGCCACCGCGCATTCCGGCCTCGCCTTCACCTGCCAGACGAATACGGGTACCGGTTTCGACACCAGCGGGGATGTTGACCGACAAGGCGCGATCTTTTTCGACGCGGCCTGCACCTTTACAGGATTTGCAGGGGTTCTTGATGATCTGACCCAGACCCGAGCAGGTGGGGCAGGTTCGTTCGACCGTAAAGAAACCCTGTTGCGCCCGTACCTTGCCCATGCCGGAACAGGTGGGGCAGGTTGTCGGCTCGACCCCGCCTTCTGCACCGGTTCCTTCGCAGGAGGAACAGGCCACGGCTGTCGGTACATTGATGGTTTTCTGCTGACCCGAATACGCCTCTTCCAGCGATACGCGCAGGTTATAGCGCAGGTCCGAGCCGCGCGCGGCGCGTCGACCGCCACCGCCACGTTGCCCACCCATGAAATCGCCGAACAGGTCGTCGAACACATCCGAGAACGCGCTGGAGAAATCGCCCTGCCCAAAGCCGCCGCCAGGTCGGCCACCACCGCCCATGCCGTTTTCGAACGCCGCATGGCCAAAGCGGTCATAGGCCGCCTTTTTGTCGGCATCGCGCAGCACGTCATAAGCCTCGTTGGCTTCCTTGAACTGCGCCTCGGCATCCGGATTGTCCTTGTTGCGGTCCGGATGCAGCTCTTTGGCTTTCGTGCGAAAGCCTTTCTTGATCTCATCCGCCGAAGCGCCCTTGGACACGCCGAGCACTTCGTAATAGTCGCGTTTTGACATCAGTATTTCCTTCTGCCTCAACGTAAATAGGCCGGCCCGGCATCCGGACCGGCCTACATTGGCCCGGTTACCCGTTAGTTACGCTTGTCGTCGTCCAGATCTTCGAACTCGGCATCGACGATATCGTCATCACCATGTGCGGCATCTGCCGCGGCAGGCTCGTCCTCGGCCTCTTCGGACTGCGCCTTGTAGATGGCCTCACCCAGCTTCATCGCTGCTTCGGTGACGTTCTGGATGCCAGACTTGATCTTGTCGGCATTGTCGGTTTCCAGCTCGTCCTTGAGTGCGGCGATCGCCAGTTCGATAGCTTCGATCGTGGTCGGGTCGACCTTGTCGGCATGCTCTTCCATCGACTTTTCGGTCGAGTGGATGAGGCTTTCCGCCTGGTTCTTGGCGTCGACCAGCTCGCGGCGTTCCTTGTCGGCTTCCGCGTTCTCTTCGGCGTCCTTGACCATCTTTTCGATGTCTTCGTCGGACAGACCGCCCGATGCCTGGATAGTGATCTTCTGTTCCTTGCCGGTGCCTTTGTCTTTGGCCGAAACCGAGACAATGCCGTTGGCGTCGATGTCGAAGGTCACCTCGATCTGGGGCATGCCACGCGGTGCGGGCGGGATGTCTTCGAGGTTGAACTGACCGAGGATTTTGTTGTCCGCAGCCATTTCACGCTCGCCCTGGAACACGCGGATGGTCACGGCGTTCTGGTTGTCCTCGGCGGTCGAGAAGACCTGAGACTTTTTCGTCGGGATCGTGGTGTTGCGGTCGATCAGGCGGGTGAACACGCCACCCAGCGTCTCGATGCCCAGCGACAGCGGGGTTACGTCCAGCAGAACCACGTCCTTGACGTCGCCCTGAAGAACACCGGCCTGAATGGCGGCACCCATGGCAACCACTTCGTCCGGGTTCACGCCTTTGTGCGGCTCTTTGCCGAAGAACTTCGTGACCTCTTCGATCACTTTCGGCATCCGGGTCATACCACCGACCAGAACAACTTCGTCCACGTCAGCGGCCGACAGACCGGCATCTTTCAGAGCAGCCTGGCACGGCTTCATCGACTTCTTGATCAGATCACCGACCAGAGATTCCAGCTTGGCACGGGTCAGTTTCATGACCATGTGCAGCGGCTGACCGTTCGAACCCATCGAGATGAACGGCTGGTTGATCTCGGTCTGCGAGGTCGAGCTGAGTTCGATCTTGGCTTTTTCGGCGGCTTCTTTCAGACGCTGCAAGGCCATCTTGTCAGCAGACAGATCGACACCGTGTTCCTTTTTGAACTCATCCGCCAGGTAGTTGACGATGCGCATGTCAAAGTCTTCACCACCCAGGAAGGTGTCGCCGTTGGTCGATTTGACCTCGAACAGGCCGTCGTCAATTTCCAGAATGGTCACGTCGAAGGTACCGCCACCAAGGTCATAGACTGCGATGGTTTGGGTTTCCTGCTTGTCCAGACCATAGGCCAGAGCGGCAGCTGTCGGTTCATTGATGATCCGCAGCACTTCCAGACCGGCGATTTTACCGGCGTCTTTGGTGGCCTGACGCTGTGCGTCGTTGAAGTATGCGGGAACGGTGATGACCGCCTGCGTGACTTCCTCACCCAGATAGCTTTCCGCGGTTTCCTTCATCTTACCCAGAGTGAAGGCCGAAATCTGGCTTGGGGAGTATTTTTCACCGCGGGCCTGAACCCATGCGTCGCCATTGCCACCATCAACGATGGTATAGGGCACCATTTTCTTGTCTTTTTCGACTTCGGCATCATCCACACGACGACCGATCAGGCGCTTGACGCCAAAGATCGTGTTGTCGGGGTTGGTGACCGCCTGACGCTTTGCAGGCTGACCGACCAGTCGCTCATCTTCAGTGAAGGCGACGATCGAGGGCGTGGTCCGCGCCCCTTCGGCGTTTTCGATAACCTTCGGCTGCGAACCGTCCATGATGGCCACGCACGAGTTTGTGGTCCCGAGGTCAATCCCGATTACTTTTCCCATTTTTGCAATCCCTTTCTCTTCAAGGCGATGTCTCGACGACAGGACCCGTTTCGGCATCCCGCCCCCGATCTGATGTGCGCGACAGCACTACCATCGCGCGTCCCGGCGTATATAAGGGCGAGACCAGAGGCCTGCAAGCACCGTAGAACGCAGGTTTTAGGGATTCTGATGCCTTTTTTGGCAAGGAATTGGAAAGGATTGGGGTTTCTGGAATGGCGCGATTGGTTTTGCGGGGGTTCGATATCAGGAAAGGTTATCTTGATCCTGAGGCCCAGTCGCGGGTGATCGCGGATTTGCGCCCGATTCTGAAAGCTGCGCCCCTGTTCCGGCCTGTTACCCCCTCGGGCAAGGAGATGTCGGTTCGGATGACCTCGGCCGGTGATCTGGGTTGGGTGACCGACAATGCAGGATACCGATATCAGGATCAGCACCCCAAAGGTGGAATATGGCCGGAAATCCCCGCCACCATTCTGGATATCTGGCGTGATCTGGTCAGCACCGAGCGAGCGCCCGATTGCTGTTTGGTCAACTATTACGGGGAAGGCGCAAAAATGGGCCTGCATCAGGACAAGGACGAGGCAGATTTTTCATGGCCCGTCCTGTCGGTTTCGCTGGGCGACGATGCCTTGTTTCGGATTGGCAGCACGACGCGCGGCGGCAAGACCGAGTCGATCTGGCTGAGCTCGGGGGATGTGGTTGTCATGGGTGGTCCGGCGCGGCTTGCCTATCACGGTGTGGATCGGATCAGGTTCGGATCCTCGCGCCTGTTGCCCAAAGGCGGGCGCATAAACCTTACGCTGCGGGTCGCGCGCTAGCGGCGCGCATTCCAGCTTTTCGAGACGTGCTGACGGGTAAAGAATTCACCCATAAGACCGATCATCAACAGGGCGATTCCAACCCAGGCCGCGTATTCCCAGCTGGTGTTTCTTGGATAATAGTTGCGGAACACGAACCCGCGGGTCTGGTCGATGATGTGAAACAGCGGGTTCCAGGCAAACATCATCAACAGCCCGCCACCCAATGCGTTCGCAATGAACATCTTGCCGGAAAACACCATGTTCAGACGGCGATATATATTGGTTAGCATCGAAACGGTCGTCGGGGCCCACGGTTTCAACGCCATGAACACAAGCCCCACCGCGCAGCCGGTAAACCAGGCCAGCACCAGCATTGCGAAGGCGCCGCCGGGGTTCTGCACCTCAAGCGGAGCAACCGCGACACTGTAGACGAACAGGATGATGAACATGGCCAACAGGAACTTATAGAAAGTGCTGAAGGCCGCCGCGAGAATCGTGACCATAACGTTCATCGGCGAATGCAGCATCATCGGATTATTGGATGACCCAACCCCGGAAATCGCGCCAATCGATTGTATGTGCAACATGAACGGGAACACGCCCGACAGGACATACAGCAGAAATTCGCCCCTGATCCTGGCGACCCCGCCCCGGCCCATCAGCGACATGAGCAGATAGAACGTGACCATCATCACCAGCAATTGCACAACGTTGAGCAGGATCGCGATCACCGCATTCGGATGCTGCGCGCGCACGTTCCGCACCACCGCGTGGAACACCAGTTCCGCAGTCGTCAGTGCACTGCCCAACAGCGTTTGATTGCGCTTGAAATAGAACACTAAAAGGGTCTTTCCTGCCTCGTCGTCCCTAACCTGGCATGAATATCTTGCCGTTCGGTAACCGTCGCATCATAAGTCGGTCACGAGTTTGGATCAACAAACCACAGGAACGGAGCATTTTTGTGACCTACGACGCGCTTATTCCCGTCATCCGGCGTCTGGCCCTTGAGGCTGGCGACAGGATCATGGAAATCTACGAGGCAGACGATTTCGACGTCAAAGTCAAATCAGACTCCAGCCCTGTGACCGAGGCGGATGAGGCAGCCGATGCGCTGATTTCAGCCGGGTTGCGTCAGGCGTTCCCCGATATCCTGCTAATCACCGAAGAGCAGGCCGCCTCGCATTCCGAAAAAGGGGATACCTTTCTGATCGTCGATCCGCTGGATGGCACCAAGGAATTCATCAACCGTCGTGGCGATTTCACCGTCAACATCGCGCTGGTCGAGAACGGAACACCGACACGGGGCGTGGTCTATGCCCCGGCGCGGGGCCGCATGTTCTATACGCAGGCCGATGGTCAGGCAGTCGAGGAAACGGGCGCGTTTGACAAGGATGCACCCGGCACCCTGACCCCAGTATCAGTCTCTAACCCGGACAATTCCGCGCTTTTGGTCGTGGCCTCAAAATCGCACCGGGATCAGGCCACCGAGGATTACATCAACAAGTATCAGGTCAAGGACAGCAAAAGCGCGGGATCGTCTCTCAAGTTCTGTTTGGTTGCGACGGGCGAGGCGGATCTTTATCCGCGGGTCGGGCGCACGATGGAGTGGGACACGGCGGCAGGGCACGCGGTACTGGCCGGGGCCGGAGGCCAGGTTGTGCGGTTTGACGATCACGCGCCGCTTCTCTATGGCAAAGAGGGCTATGCGAACCCGTTTTTTATCGCGTACGCTCCGGGTGTTAAGTTGAAGGAGGCCTGATGTCAGTTCTGATCGCCATCCCCGCCCGTTATGCCTCGACCCGCTATCCGGGCAAGCCATTGGTGCCGCTGACCGGCGCGACCGGCGTTTCGATGACACTGATCGAACGGTCCTGGCGGGCGGCCACTTCTGTCGCGGGCGTGGACCGGGTTGTGGTCGCAACCGATGACGACCGCATCCGCGAGCTGTCCGAAGGCTTTGGCGCCGAGGTGGTGATGACCTCGGAAAACTGCCAGAACGGCACCGAACGCTGTGCTGAGGCGCACAAGGTTCTGGGCAGCGGATATGACATCGTGGTCAACCTTCAGGGCGATGCACCCCTGACACCGCATTGGTTTGTCGAGGACCTGATCACAGGGCTGCGCGCGGCACCCGATGCTGGCGTGGCCACACCCGTCCTGCGTTGCGACGGGGACGCTTTGAACAGCCTGCTGAATGACCGCAAACATGGCCGTGTTGGCGGAACAACCGCCGTGTTCGGGCGCGACAACAGCGCGATGTATTTCTCGAAAGAGGTCGTGCCTTTCACCTCAGAAACCTATGGCGGGGATGAACCCACGCCGGTGTTTCACCATGTCGGCGTCTATGCCTATCGGCCCGATGCGTTGGCGGCCTATCCGGGCTGGCCAACAGGCCCTCTGGAAAAGCTGGAAGGTCTTGAACAACTCAGGTTCATGGAAAATGGCCGCAAGGTTCTGTGCGTCGAGGTTGACGCCAAGAGCCGTCAGTTCTGGGAGCTGAACAACCCGCAGGACGTGCCCAAGATCGAAGAGATGATGGCTGCGATGGGGCTGGAGTAGCCGGTTTTGCCCATGACGCCCCGCGGTTCCCATATCTCGATGACAGGCAATCTGGTTCCAAAGGACGCTTCATGAAACCAATCCTCGTGACCGGTGGTGCCGGATATATCGGGTCGCATGCCTGCAAGGCGCTTGCGCAGGCGGGCTATGTTCCCGTGACCTATGACAATCTGGTCACCGGCTGGCAGGATGCGGTGAAATACGGGCCGTTTGAACAGGGCGACCTGTTGGACCGGGCACGCCTGGACGAGGTTTTTGCCAAACACAAGCCGGTTGCGGTGATGCATTTTGCGGCGCTCAGCCAAGTGGGCGACGCGATGCAGCAGCCCGGTTTGTACTGGTCGAACAATGTGACCGGATCGCTGACGCTGGTCGAGGCTGCGGTTGCGGCGGGCTGTCTGGATTTCGTGTTCTCGTCCACATGCGCCACCTATGGCGAACATGACAATGTGGTGCTGGACGAGGCCACCGCCCAACACCCGCTGAATGCCTATGGTGCATCGAAGCGCGCGATCGAGGACATCCTGAGGGATTTCGAAGCGGCCCATGGGCTGCGCCATGTCATTTTCCGGTATTTCAACGTTGCTGGTGCCGATCCCGAAGGCGAAGTGGGCGAATTTCACCGGCCAGAAACTCACCTGATCCCCCTGATGCTGGATGCGATTGATGGCAAGCGCGAGGGTTTGACCGTTTTTGGCACCGATTACGATACGCCGGACGGCACATGTATCCGCGATTATGTCCATGTCTGTGATCTGGTCGACGCACATGTTCTGGGGCTGGGCTGGCTGGAACAGGGAAAAGAAAGCCGTGTTTTCAATCTGGGCACCGGCTCGGGGTTTTCCGTGCTTGAGGTGATCGAGCATTCCAAATCCGTTACCAACCGTCCGGTACCGTATTCGGTCGGTACCCGACGGGCGGGCGATTGCACCAAGCTGGTGTCCGGCTCTGTCCGCGCCCAAACCGAACTGGGATGGAAGCCGAAAAGGTCAACGTTAGAGACGATGATTGCGGATGCCTGGCGCTGGCATCAGAACGGCCACTACGAGAAATGAGGCCCCGGTGACGTCCAATACGGTTCAGACACTTCCTGATATCGGTTGGCAACAGGAATACCGGTTGCGCTGGAAACGGCGACGCCTTCTTTGGCGCTCGATGCGCAGCCGACATCAACTGACCTGCCTGAAAGATCAGACAAGCAGAATACGGGGCGGCGACGTGCTGGCCTTTACCACCTTGCGCAATGAGATTACCCGCCTGCCGTGGTTCTTCCGTCACTATCGCCAGCTGGGCGTGAACCATTTTCTGATCGTCGACAACGGCAGCGATGACGGATCGGCTGAATTTCTGCAGGATCAACCGGATGTTTCCCTTTGGCAGACCCGGTCCAGCTATCGCGGATCACGCTTTGGGCTGGACTGGCTCAGCTGGCTACAGATGCGTTACGGCCATGGCCACTGGTGCCTGATGGTCGACGCGGATGAGTTGCTGGTTTATGCCCGGCACGACCGCCATTCCCTGCATGAGCTCACAGAATGGCTGGACCGGCAGGGGCGGGCCGGGTTTGGCGCATTGATGCTGGATCTGTATCCAAAAGGGCCGTTGGGCAGACAAACCTATGACCCGGAAACGGACCCGATCGAGGTGCTGAACTGGTTTGACGCAGGACCGTATCGCGCGCAGCGGCAAAGCCCGATGGGAAACCTGTGGGTTCAGGGCGGCGCACGCGAGCGGGTGTTTTTTGCCCAGACACAGCAGCGATCCCCGACGCTGAACAAGATCCCGCTGATGCGCTGGTCGCGGCGATATGCCTATGTAAACTCGTGCCATTCCGCCCTGCCCCGCCGCCTGAACGCAGTGTATGACGGGCCAGCCGGCGACACCCCGTCCGGCGTTCTCCTGCACACGAAATTTCTGCCGGACATTATTGAAAAATCCAAAACTGAAAAGCTGCGCCGCCAGCATTTTCATGACCCGAACCAGTTCGGCACGTATTACGATCAGATACTCAGTCAACCAGACATGTGGACCCCGCACTCGGTGCGCTATACCGGCTGGTCGCAGTTGCTGGAGATGGGGCTGATGCGTGACGGCGGCTGGTGTTGAAAACAAATCCAAAGGGATCAACGGCACCTTTACCACTTCCGGGGTTTAAAAAAGTTGCCTCAGAAGAGGTAGAAGTGGCATAAACCGACAATGTCCTGTCGCACCAGCGGTCGCGGCGGGTTCGGGGAAAGCTCGCGTCATAATAAAGGTTGGGCAGTCGCGTGAGCCTGTTTGATTCATACAAGATGAGATTGCGGCGCAAGCGCCGTATTCTGCGCTGCCTCAGACGTCGGCGCGAACTTAAGCCCGCCAGCAACAACACGTCTGCCATCCGCCGTGACGATATCCTGTTGATGAGCGTTGTGCGAAACGAGAAAATTCGCCTGCCCTATTTTCTGGAATATTACCGCAAACTGGGCATCGACCATTTTCTGTTCATCGACAATGACAGCGATGACGGCAGTTTCGAATTCCTGAAACAGCAGTCCGATGTATCGGTCTGGCGGACGACTACCAGCTACAAACGTGCCAGCTATGGTCTGGACTGGTCAAATTACATTCTGCGCAAATACGCGCATGGACATTGGGTTCTGAGCGTCGACCCGGATGAGTTTTTCATCTACCCCTTCTGCGACACCCGCCCGATCCGCGCCTTGACAGACTGGCTGGACGGAAGTGCCGTACGCAGCTTCGGCACCATGCTGATCGACATGTACCCCGAAGGACCCGTGGATGCCGAAACCTATCGCGAGGGGCAGGATCCCTTTGAGATTGCGCGGTGGTTCGATCCGGGGAATTACACGATCACCAAGAACCCGGATTACAAGAACCTGTGGATTCAGGGGGGTGCGCGGGCGCGTGTGTTCTTTCGCGACAAGCCATCCAAAGCCCCGGCACTGAACAAGATCCCGCTGGTCAAATGGGATCGGCGGTATGTCTATGTCAGCTCGACCCACTCGCTTTTGCCGCGCGGGCTGAATCAGGTGTACGATGAATGGGGTGGGGAAAAGGCCAGCGGTTCGTTGCTTCATGCCAAGCTGGTCGACACCCTTGGCGACAAGGCGCGTGAAGAATTGCAACGCCGCCAGCATTATAGCGGTTCGGGCGAATACAAAGCCTATGCCGCACAGCTTGAAGACAAGCCCGTATTCTGGTGCGAGTGGTCCGAGGCCTATATCAACTGGCGGCAGCTTGAGATTCTGGGCCTGATGTCAAAGGGAAACTGGGCATGAGCGGTCTGGGCGTCGTCATGCTGGTTCATACCTCGCTGGACCGGGCCGAACAGGTCGCGCGTCATTGGACCGCTGCCGGATGCCCGGTTGTGATCCATGTGGATCGCAAGGTGCCCGGTGAAGAATTTGCGCGATGCGTCGCGTCCTGTTCCGACAACCCCCGGATCGCATTTTCTGACCGGCATCAATGCGACTGGGGCGGGTGGGGCATCGTTGCTGCCTCACAAAGCGCGTCCGAACTGATGCTGGAGCAATTTCCGGAAACGCGCCACGTCTTCCTGTCGTCGGGGGCCTGCCTGCCGCTGCGCCCGGTTCAGGAGCTGATCGATTACCTGGCCGACCGGCCTCGTGTCGATTTCATCGAAAGCGCGACAACGTCTGATGTCAGCTGGACAATCGGCGGGTTGGATCATGAGAGGTTTACGCTACGGTTCCCGTTTTCCTGGCGAAAACAGCGCGGATTGTTCGACGCATATGTAAAGCTTCAGCGCGCGGTCGGGTTTCGCAGGAAAATCCCCGACGGTCTCGTCCCGCATATGGGCAGCCAGTGGTGGTGCCTGACCCGTCAAACACTGTCTGCCATTCTGCAGGACCCCAAGCGCAAACAATATGACAGCTACTTCCGCCATGTGTGGATTCCGGATGAAAGCTATTTCCAGACATTGGCGCGGCTGTATTCCACACATATCGAGAGCCGATCCCTGACCCTGTCCAAGTTCGACTATCAGGGCCGCCCGCACATCTTCTACGACGATCATCTGCAATTGCTGCGGCGGTCAGACTGTTTTGTTGCCCGCAAGATCTGGCCCCGTGCGGAACGGCTGTATCAGGCGTTTCTGACCGATCAAGCAAGTGCGATGAAACCGGCCGAACCCAATCCCGGCAAGATAGACCGCGTGTTTTCCAAGGCGGTCGAGCGGCGGACAAGGGGGCGTGACGGGCTTTACATGCAAAGCCGGTTTCCCCGGCACGGCAGTGAAAACGGCCTTACCTCGTCACCCTATTCCGTATTTCAGGGCTTTTCCGAACTGTTTGAAGATTTCGAAGATTGGCTGGCCGCGGCCACTGGCACACGCGTGCATGGGCATCTGTTTGGACCCGAGCGTGCGGAATTTGCAAAGGGTGAAACCATCACAAACGGTGCGCTCAGCGATTGTGCTTTGCTGCGGGATTACAATCCAACGGCCTTTCTGTCGAACCTGATCTGGAACACACGCGGCGAACGCCAGTGTTTCCAGTTCAGCCCCCGCGACACGCAGGACATCAACTGGTTTCTGGCGCGGGACAAGAATGCGCAAATCTCGGTCATCACAGGGGCCTGGGCAATTCCGCTGTTCCGGTCGAACCTGAATTTCTCGGACATCCGGAGCGAGGCCGCGCGTCTGCAACAGATCGAAACCAAACAGCTTGAGGTTTTGACCTCGGTCTGGACCAAGGCGCGGATGCGCAGCTGGTCTCTGGCCGATTTCATTGAAGCGCCGATGGAGCCCTTGCAGGCGATCCTGGATGAGATTGGCGCGCATCAAGCCAGTCACCTGACAGAAGCGCCCACAATGGTCGATCTGTCCGGCTTCGGGAAGTTCCTGCAAAACCTCAAGAATCAGGGTATGCACCCTTACCTGATGGGCGATTTCCCTTCGGACGATGTGTTCGGCCATCAGACGAAACCCTATCGCAAACCCTATCTGGTGCAGTAATTACCCATGCCAGCCAATTTTGATTACTTCGTTGTTCTGGCTGCCATGCGCACAGGGTCGAACCTTCTTGAGGCCAATCTGAACGCGCTGGACGGGGTTTCCTGTCATGGCGAAGCCTTTAACCCGCATTTTGCCGGCAACCTGAAGTCCGATACCCTTCTGGGTCTGTCGCTGGAAGACCGCGATGCAGATCCGATGCGACTGTTGAAGGCAATCCGGTTGGCACCGGGTGGCTTGAACGGTTTTCGGTATTTCCAGGACCACGATCCGCGCATTCTGAAGCCTGTGCTGAATGATCCGCGCTGTGCCAAGATCATTCTAACACGCAATCCGCTGGACAGTTTTCTGTCCCTGAAAATCGCGCGCACCACGCAGCAATGGCTGCTGAAGAACGTGAAGCGCCGCGTCGATGCCCAGGTTGCATTCGACGGCGCTGAGTTTTCTGAGTATCTCGATCAGGTCCACGGCCATCAAGACATGTTGCGGCAGCATTTACAGAAGACCGGTCAGACTGCCTTTTTTATCACCTATGACGACCTGGCCGAGTTGGACGTTCTGAACGGTCTGGCCGCATGGCTGGGGGTTGAGGCGCGGCTGAGCAAGCTGGACGATACTCTGAAACCGCAAAACCCGGCACCTGCCGTATCGAAGGTCACCAACCCCGATGAGATGCAAGACGCTCTGTCCAGGCTGGACAGGTTCGGATTGCACCAGCCCACCCGTTTCGAGCCAAACCGAGGGGCGGCGGTACCGCAGTATATTGCCGCAGCCACATCAAATTTGATGTATTTGCCCATTCGCGGCGGAATAGAGCCTGTTATCTCGCAATGGATGGCCGAGCTGGATGGCTGTTCTGCGGACGATCTGGTCACAAACCGGAACCGCAAGGAAATCCGCGCCTGGATGCAAGACCACCCCGGACACCGGAAGTTCACCGTGTTGCGCCACCCGCTGGCACGGGCGCATTCGGCGTTTTGCCAGTACATTCTGGATACCGGGCTTGGCAGTTACAAGATGGTTCGCAATTACCTGCGCAACCGCCTTGACCTGCCGATCCCCGGGCAGGTGCGCGACACCAATTACTCGGTCGAACAGCATCGGGATGCGTTTCTGGCGTTCCTCGGGTTCCTGCGCATGAACCTCAACGGTCAGACGCCGATCCGCGTTGACGGGACGTGGTGCAGCCAGTCCCGCACGCTGGATGGTATTGCCAGCTTTTTGATGCCGGACCTGATTCTGCGGGAAGAAGAGCTGACCACGGCTCTGCCGGATCTGGCCTGCTCAACAGGCCACCCCAATCCGCCGGTTCCCGGCCCGTGCGCGCAAGATGTTCCGTTTACGCTGGATCAGATCTATGACGAACAGCTTGAAGCGCTGGCATCCGAGGTCTACCAGCACGACTATGAAACATTCGGGATTGCAGCGTGGGCGCCTGTGCCCCCTAAGGGCGCAGGGTGATCAGCGTCCCTCGGTTGACCATCGCATAGATTTCTTCGATCTCGTCATTCTTGACCGCGATGCATCCCGCGGTCCAATCCGGAGTTTTCTTGGCGCGTTTGAACTCGGATCGTAGATTTGGCTGCCCGTGAATGAAGATGTCCCCACCGGGATCAACTCCCGCAGCCTTAGCCTTGGCGATGTCCTGAGAGTTGGGATACGATATCCCGATAGACAGGTGATACCGGCTGTTGGGGTTGTGCCGATCGATCAGGTAACTTCCTTCGGGCGTGCGGCCGTCTCCGCGTTTGGTTTTTGTGCCCTGCGGCGCAAATCCCAGATCCACATCATATTCCTTGAGGACTTTTTCGTGGTGCAACAAATAAAGTTTGCGCGCGCCCTTGTTGACCACCAGCGAGGTGACCTCGGGCCCATCATAAGTCAGAAAATTTGGTCGGGCTGATGCACAAGCCGATAGGCCCAGCGTTGCTACCGCCCCCAATCCGAATGCTCGACGATCCATGTTTCACTGCCTGCTTTGTTTTTTTGGGGCTTATTATGCCAAAAAACGCGAAAACTGAAATCACTTTTTGATGTTCAAGTTTTCGGTCAGATGCCGCTCGATGCTCTCCAAGCGTTCCAGAACCTCATCACGATACGCATCAGTTTTGACCTCATCCTCTGCATGGTGCGCGTCCTGCATGGAATTTACGATCAGACCCACCAATAGGTTCACCACCGCAAAGGTTGTGACCATAATGAAGGGGACGAAGAACAGCCAGGCATAGGGATAAACCTCCATCACCGGGCGGACGATCCCCATCGACCAGCTTTCAAGCGTCATGATCTGAAACAGTGTATAGGCCGACAGGCCAAGATCGCCGAACCAATCCGGGAAGGTTGCCGAGAACAGCTTGGTCGAGATCACGGCACCGATATAGAACAGAATTGCCATCAGCAGGAAAACACTGGCCATTCCCGGTAGGGCCGAGATGAACCCTTCAACCACCCGGCGCAGTCTTGGCGCAACGGAAATCACGCGCAATACCCGCAGGATTCGCAGGGCTCGCAGAACGGAAAGACCTCCGGCGCTGGGAACAAGCGCAATGCCGACGATCAGGAAATCGAAATTGTTCCAGCCGTTTGTGAAAAACCTGCGTCCGGTCGCGGTCAGCTTCATGGCGATTTCCGCCACAAAGATCGCAAGGCACAGCTTGTCCAGCATCACGATCAGCGGCCCGGCGGCTTCCATCAGGGTCGGCGACGTCTCCATCCCCAAAAGCACTGCGTTAAAGATGATGACAGCCGTTATGAATTGCCCGAATGCAGGCGCTTCGATGATGTTCAGCAGACGCTGTCTGAAACCCATGGGTCGCTTTCTCCTGTCTGATCAAGATGCGGCGTTCAGGGTAAACCGCGCAGCAAGTTCCGTATGTGACGACCATCGAAACTGGTCAACGACCTGCACCCATTCAAGGGTATAGCCAGCGTTAACCAATATTTTTGCATCGCGCGCGAAGGTGACGGGGTTGCACGAGACATAGGCAATCACCGGGCGTCTGGCCTGTACCAGCTCGGCCACCTGTGCCTCGGCACCAGCGCGGGGCGGGTCCAGAACGACTGCGTCAAACGATTTCAGTTCATCCGGCATCAATGGACGACGGAACAGGTCGCGGGCCTCGGTCGTCACGCGTTTCAGACCTTGCGCCCTGCGCCAGCCCTGATCCAGCGCCTGCACCATGTCCGTGGCACCTTCGACCGCGTGAACCTCGGCTTTTTCTGCCAGAGGCAATGAGAATGTGCCGCTGCCCGCAAACAGGTCAACAATCCGTTTCGCACCCCGTGTTGCCTCGGAAACGGCCTGTAATAGAGCCTGTTCTCCGTCCTTGGTCGCCTGAAGGAAGGCACCGGGTGGTGGCGTGACGGCGGCGGCCCCAAAGCGCTGAACCGGAGCGTGGCGCATTGCGATCACTTCACCATCCCAGCTGAGCCGCGCCAGACCATGTTTTTCGGTTTCCTGCGCGAGTGCCAGTTCCAGCGGCCCATCCAGGGGCTTGCCGCCCTTGACGGCCACATCCAGCCCGCCTTCGGACAGGGTGAGCGTGACGGCCAAGACGCCCTTGCGGCTGCCGCCCAGAACCGCCAGCGCCTCGGCCACGGGAATTGCGGCGATCAGGGCCGGGTCAAGCAATAGGCAATCCGGGATTTCGGTGATCGTATCCGATGCACGTCCATGGAACCCGGCCAATGTACCTTTCTTGGTCCGCCTGACGGCAATCGTGGCGCGTCGGCGTGAGTGTTCGGGAGATGTGTGTGTCGGACGCATCGGCGCCTCAAGCCCCTGCGCGAACAGGGCGTTGCGGACAATGCTCAGCTTCCAGTCGGCGACAAACGCGTCGGAGGCGTGTTGCAGCTGACAGCCGCCGCAGGCTTTGTAATGGCGGCACGGGGCTTTCACCCGGACATCAGACGGTACTTCGACGCGGATATCGGTCAGCACCTGATCAACAAGGGTGCCGCTGACAACCTCACCCGGAAGGGTGCGCGGAGCGTAAATGGGCCCATCAGCGATGCCGTCGCCCTGATGGCCGAGCCGGGTGATTGTGTATTTCTGCGTCATGAGGGGCCTGATAGCCGGGCTTTGGGTTCAACAAAACCCTTATTCGGCAGCTTCCGCCTGAATGAAACCACCAGATTGCCGATGCCAGAACCGGGCATAAAGCCCGCCCTGATCCAAAAGATCCTCGTGCGTTCCGGTTTCCACGATTTGCCCCTGATCCAGAACGATGATCCGGTCCATCTCGCTGAGCGTCGACAATCTGTGGGCGATGGCCAGAACGGTTTTGCCCTGCATCACCCGATGAAGCGCCGATTGAATCGACGCCTCGACCTCGGAATCAAGGGCTGAGGTTGCTTCGTCCAGAACCAGAATTGGCGCATCCTTGAGAATGGCGCGTGCAAGGGCGATCCGTTGCCTTTGGCCACCGCTGAGCTTTACGCCACGCTCGCCCAGATGAGCGTCATAGCCGGTGCGGCCATGGCCATCCTTGAGGCTCAGGATGAAGTCATGCGCTTCGGCCTTGATTGCTGCTTCGATCAACTCGGCCTCGGACGCGTCCGGGCGACCATAGAGGATGTTTTCGCGGGCAGACCGGTTGAACATCGCCGTTTCCTGCGTGACCATGCCGATCTGGCGGCGCAAACTGTCCTGCGTGACCTGCGACACGTCCTGCCCGTCGATGCAAATAGCGCCGTTTTCCCTGTCATAGAGCCTAAGAAGCAGCGAAACGAGCGTTGATTTACCCGCCCCTGAGGCGCCGACAATTCCCAGCTTCTCGCCCGGTTTCACAGTCAGCGTCAGATCCGTAACACCGCCCACATCCCGGCCGTATGCAAAACTGACATCTTCAAACGTGATGGACCCTTCGGTCACATCAAGATCCTTCGCGCTGCGCGCATCTTCGACCCTGTCCCGTCTGGCCAGCGTCTTCATCCCGTTTTCAATCTCGCCCACATTGGCATAGAGGCCCATCAACGTGAAGCTGACCCATCCGGTCATCTGCGAAATGCGAACCGACACCGCGCCCGCAGCAACGATGTCACCTGCGGTTGCCATTCCGAACTGCCACAACCACAGCGTCGCCCCCAGCAGGAGAACAGGCAGAATGCCGGCAAGCGCCATCAGGACGAACCGGAAACTGGCCGACAGCTTGCCGAACGCCAGTGATTTTTTCCGCAGCTCGACCATTGAATGCCGCGCGGCCTGATCTTCGAAATCCGAGTGTGCAAAAAGCTTGACGGTTTTGATGTTGGTGATCGTGTCAACCACCTGCCCCGAAACCATCGCCCGCGCCCCGGCGCGTGCGGCCGAGCGCATGCGAATACGCGGCAGGTACCAGCGCACAAGCAGGAAATAGACCACCAACCAGGCCGCAAAAGGCAGCATCACCAAAGGATGAATAGACCCTAACAAAAGCAAAGATCCCACCAGCGACGCCAATGCAAACACTATCGCACTGATCGTTTCGGACACGACCGAGGCCATGGCGTTCGACGTCTGCATTTGTTTCTGGGCAATGCGCCCGGCGAAATCATCGTCGAAATAGGTGACAGACTGGCCCAGCGTCCAGCGGTTCAGCTTGGCCAGCACCAAAGGTGTGATGTTTGGCATCACGATATAGTTATTCGAAATTGAAGACAGCCCAAACAGGATCGGGCGCAGCAGCATGAAGAACACCACCGCCCCAAAGATCATCCACATATTCCCGGCGGTCATGAAATGCTCGGGCCCGCTGGATGTTGCCACATCGATCACACGCCCCAGAATCCACGCTGTTCCAGCCTCCATCGCGCCAGCCAGCGCCGAAAAGAACGCGGCGACAAACAGCATGGGCCAGGCGCCCGAAAGGCTCCAGCGAATGAACGCCCCCAATGTCTGCGGCGGGGGCGTTTCAGTGGTCCTGAACGGATAGATGAGATCGGCAATCTTCATTCAGCGGCCTCCGGGTTCATGAAGCCGCCAGATTGCCGCGCCCAGAACTGCGCGTAAAGGCCACCCTGCGCCAATAGATCAGAATGCGCGCCCTCTTCGACGATGCGGCCCCCGTCCATCACCAGAATGCGGTCCATTTGCGCAATGGTGCTGAGCCGGTGCGCGATGGCAATCACGGTCTTGCCCAGCATCATTCCGTAGAGCGTTTCCTGAATTGACGCTTCGACCTCGGAATCCAGCGCCGATGTCGCCTCGTCCAGCAAAAGGATTGGTGCGTCTTTCAGGATCACCCGGGCCAGCGTTACCCGCTGCCGCTGACCACCGGACAACTTTACGCCCCGCTCACCCACATGCGCGTCATACCCGGTGCGCCCCTGCGGGTCTTGCAGGTCAAGGATGAACGCATGCGCTTCGGCCTGTTTGGCTGCGGTAATCATCTGCGCCTCGGTCGCATCCGGGCGACCGTAAAGGATGTTGTCACGCACAGACCGGTGCAGCAGCGCACTGTCTTGCTGGACCATGCCGATATGGCTGCGCAGGCTGTCCTGCGTGACGCCCGCAATGTTCTGATCATCGATCAGAATGGCACCGCGTTCGACGTCGTAAAACCGCAAAAGCAGTTTTACCAGAGTCGATTTCCCGGCACCCGACCGCCCAATGAGACCGACCTTTTCACCGGGCTGAATGGTCAGGTTGATGTGGTCAAGCCCACCAGCCTCGCGACCGTAATGGTGCGAGAGATCCCGGATCTGAATTTCTCCTCTGGTCAACCGCAGGGGTTTGGCTTCGCGCGCGTCAAGCAGGTCGATGGGCTGGGCAATGGTCTCCATCCCCTCGGCCACGATACCAAGCTGGCGGAAGAAGCTGGTCAGCGCCCACATGATCCATCCGGTCATGGCGTTCAGTCGCAGGGTCAGTGCGGTTGCTGCCGCGACGACACCAACCGAAGCGGAACCCTGCATCCACAAGGCAATTGCCCAGCCCACGACACCCACGATCAGCACCCCGTTTAGGGTGACCAGAACCGCATCCATGATGGTGAAGATCCGCATCTCGATCTGGAATGTCCGGCGGGTTTCCTCGATCGCTTCGCGGGCATAGTCCAGCTCTTGCGGGCCGTGCGCGAACATCTTGACGGAATGAATGTTTGTATAGCTGTCCACGACGCGGCCCGTAACGGTTGACCGCGCATCGGATGCCGCCTTGGACGCCGGCCCGACACGGTGAACCGTCCAGCGCACCAGCATCGCGTAGAACGCAAACCAGATCAGCAGCGGGATTAGCAGACGCGCATCCGCCGCATAAAGCAGGATTGCCGCCCCGATCAGGTAGGCCAATGAAAAGGAAATCGCATCAAAGACCTGAAAGATCACCTCACCCGCCGCGGGCGGTGTCTGCATGATCCGGTTCGCAATCCGTCCGGCAAAATCATTCTCGAACCAGCCAACCGACTGACGCAGTACGTGCTTATGGGCGCGCCAGCGGATCAGAGTGCCAAAGTTCGGCAGAATCGTGTTGTTCAGGATCAGTACGTCGACCAGATGCAACAAAGGGCGCAGAAACAGGACGAAGGCCGCGATCAACAGCAGCTCGGTCCCGTGGTTCTGCCACACCTCGGTCGGGGTGCCACCCAACAGGTCGACGACACGACCCATATAATAGATCAACCCAATCTCGACACCGGCGACGATAATGGAAATCAGCGCAGCCCAGACAAACACCCGATAGAACGGGCGCGAATAGTCAAGCAGAAACGGCCACAGCCGGGTCGGCGGCGTGTCAGCCTCATGATAGGCGACAAAAGGGTCAACAAGGTTTTCGAAATAGCGAAACATGGAGTGTGCTCCGATTGAGCAGAGATAAAGACGTGCGAAGACAGATGGCGCCTGAACACCACCCTTTACGGGGCAAGTGTCCCGGCTTTAGCCGAACCAGATCCCGTAATACATTCGCATTCCTCCATCCATGTGACGGGCGCACCTAACCACAATGGACCAAAGTTGTCATCCCCTTTTGAGACTAAACATTAACTTGCAAGCAAGTCCTCGCGCGACAGCGCAAAACCCGACGCGATCCACCGGCTTTCAAGCTCGGCCAGCTTTTGGCCCAGCGCCGGGCCGGTAAACCCGGGGATCAGGTCTTTGGCCTGTATCGGGAAACGCGCGGCTGCGCCTGCGTGCAGGTCCTGTCTGAAGCTTTCGGACCAGGGCTGTTCGAAAAACGCGCACCGCAGAAGGGTTTTGTTCAACCCGCCTTCGTCACCATACCGATAGCCCAGTTCAGCCACGCTGGTGGTTGACTGCGCTTCGCTCCGCATTCCGGTAAGGCGTTGCAGTTGCGAACGGCTCAGGCGCAGGGTTGCGGCGTCATCGGGTGTCGCGATGGCCGCCAGACGGCGCACGGGGTTCGGTTCGGCACCTGCCGCATGTTCCAAAGCGACCAGAGGTGCCAGTGACCGGTCATCCGCGCCCGGCAGCAACTTTGCCAATACGCCCGTGCTGCGCATCGTCGCAATGGCCGGGGCCGGATCAGGCGCGCCCAGCAGCTTCAGCAGTTCCGCCCCGACGCGTTCCCGCGACAACGAGGTCAGCCCGTCAAGATTGGCACCAATGGCAGCCAGCGCGTCCGGGTTGAAACCGGCATCCGGGTCGCCATACCATGCGTGAAACCGGAAATAGCGCAGTGACCGCAGATAGTCTTCGCGAATGCGGTCCTCAGCCTCACCGATGAACCGCACCAGCCGGGCCTGAAGGTCGGGAAGCCCGTTAAGCGGGTCTAACACAGTGCCATCGGGCCTTGCATAAAGTGCATTCATGGTAAAATCGCGCCGCGCAGCATCTTCTTCGACGTGATCGGAAAAGGCGATGACGGCGCGGCGACCATCGGTTTCGACGTCACGCCGGAAAGTGGTGATCTCGTGCGGGATACCGGCGCTGACCACTGTAATCGTGCCATGGTCGATACCGGTGGGGATGGCCTTGAGGCCGGCAGCCTGCGCCATCTCGACAACCCGTTCAGGCCGGGCATCAGTGGCAATGTCGATATCCGACACCGGCGCGCCCAGCAGCGCATTGCGCACGCACCCACCCACAAAAAGCGCCTGCGCCCCGGATGAGGTCAGGGCGGCGCATACCTTTTGGGTCGCCGGTTCGCTGACCCAAAGCTCCTCAATCTGCATCATTCATTCACCCGCGCTGCAAGCCCGCGCAATATGCGGGCCGTCGCACCCCATATGTAATAAGGGCCGTACGGAACTGTGTAATATCTGCGTTTTTGTCCGCGCCAACGGCGCGATTCCACCAGATAATTCTTGGGATTCAAAAGATGCGCAAGGGGGGTCGAAAAGACTTCGTCGACTTCGCCGGGTTCCGGAACAGGTTGAAATCCCTTTCGAAGAACGGCCACCACGGGTGTGACCGTGAAAGAGGTGACTGTTTCATGCGTCGGCAGATAACCCAGGATTTCGGGAAGGTCCGCAGGAAGGCCGATCTCTTCCTGTGCTTCGCGCAGGGCCGTTGCCGTGACATCCGCATCCCCTTCGTCCTGTTTGCCGCCTGGAAACGCGATCTGACCCGGATGGTGTTTGAGGGCCGAGGACCGTTTCGTCAGGATCACCCGAGGGGTGTCATCTGCAAGCGAGATTGCGACAAGAACCCCCGCCGGGCGCAGGCGACGCCCGGGCGGCAGGACGGTATCCGGGTTCAGGTCAAAGTCGCTGGACCCGTGACCGGGACGGCGCAGCGCCGCCCGGATCTGTTCAATCGGGTCAAGCACCCTTGCGGTCTTCGGCTTCAAAGCCAACCGTTGACGGATCGAGCACATAATGTGCGCCGCAGAATTGGCAATCGGCGGTGACCTGACCTTCGGGCGTCGTCATCTTTTCGAGGTCCTTTGCCGAATAGATCGACAAGCTCTGCCGCACCCGGTCTTCGGAGCAGGTGCAACCAAACTGCACGGACTGCGCATCAAAGACCCGTGGCTGTTCTTCGTGGAACAACCGGACCAGCAAATCAGTCGGCGCAATCGAGGGACCAATCAGCTCAAGATCCTCGACCGTGTCCAGCAGGATATTGACCCGACCCCAGTTTTCACCCTCTTCACCGTCGACCAGATCGCTGGCGGTCAGGATCTCGCCATTGCCCTCACCCGAGGCGGCAAATGGCGAGGCTTTGGGCATATGCTGCAACATGATGCCGCCGGCACGCCAGTGTTCATCCACGCCGGGCTCGGTCGATTTGCCAAAGCTCAGCGAGAACCGGGTTGGCAGCTGCTCAGACTGTGCAAAATAGGCCTCGGCGCAGGCGCTGAGAGAGGCCCCGGTCAGCGGAGTGATGCCCTGATATGGCTGTGTGCCTTCGCCCTGATCTATCATGATGGCAAAATACCCTTCGCCCACCTGATCGAAGGGTGTCGCATCTGTCAGCCGGTCACGGTCAAAGCTGGCATAGGCCCGGATCTGCGCCGGCTGGCCTTCGGCCTTGGGTGCGTAATAGTCGGTCGCAATCATGCGCACAGGCCCCTTGGATTGCACCTGCAACGACAGTTTCCAGCGCAGCGCAACCGTCTGCCCGATCAATGCGGTCAGCAGGGCCATCTCGGCCACCAGCGCCTCGACCTGTTCGGGGTAGTCATGCTGCTTGAGGATGCCATCCAGCACACCATCCAGACGAGCCACACGGCCACGCATATCCGATACATCGAGTTGAAAGGGCAGGACGGTATCGTCCCACGCGATTTTCGTTCCAAGAGACATGGGGTTTCCTTACGCGCCACAGGTTGGCATACCGGCACCATATAGGTCGAACAGATTGGGTTGTAAGGGGCCATACATGATCAGGCGGTTCGGTGAAACCCCAGAGCCGGGGCGGAAATACACGCGACGGGTCGGTGTGTACGCACTTTTGCCCCGCAGAAGTCACCTTTTGCTGACCTGCCAGACAGAACCCGGACCCGACCTGCAATTGCCCGGCGGGGGTATTGATCCGGGCGAATCACCCGTTACCGCCCTGCATCGCGAAGTCTTTGAAGAAACCGGGTGGCTTATTGCGGCACCCCGGCGGATCGGCGCCTTTCGGCGCTTCACCTATATGCCGGAATATGACCTGTGGGCCGAGAAGGTCTGCCTGATCTATCGCGCCCGCCCCGTGCGCCGCATAGGCCCGCCGACTGAGGCGTTTCACGAAGCGCTGTGGATGGAAACCGCCGACGCCGTCAGTTTACTGGGAAATGGCGGTGACCGGCACTTTGCCGAATTGCATCTCGGGTCGCTTTAAGGTCCGTTATACTCAAAAAAGACGGCCGAGACATCATCCCCGATACCGTCTTTGGGTGACATCACTTGCGTCAAACGCCAGAACATATCGTCCAGAAACTCTGACCCGCCCCTTTCCGACATGCTCTGTTGTGCCATGTGACGCAAACCGTCTTCTTCCAGCAAACCGCCGCCAGCCAGTTGGCATTCGGTAAACCCGTCCGAGTACAACAGCAGCTTGTCGCCGGGCTGCATCTGCGTCTCGATTTGTTGAAAGCGCGCATCTTCGATCAATCCTATGGGCAAGCCTCCGTCACCAAGAAACTCGGCGCGGCCATCCTGCCGCAGCAGCAGCGGGTGCGGATGCCCGGCCTGCACCATTTTCAGATGCCCGTTGCGCAGGTCGACGATGGCGTAGATCATCGTAAAATACTCTTCGATACCTTCATCGGCCATCAGGCGGGAATTGAGCGTTTCAGCCACGTATTTCGGCGGAAGAAGTGCATAAAACTTGTCGAACCTCCGCTCCATTGCGACGTTCTGATCGAAATGCTTGCTGGACAGATACCCCCCCAATCGCGCCGTCATCATGGCCGAGGTGATGCCATGCCCGGATACGTCGATGCTGTAGAACCCAAGCCGGTTCACCCCGGGCGAGAACATCCCCACCAGATCACCGCCGATATGACCACAAGGTTTCAGCAACAGACTGACCCGCGATTTGCCGAATGTCCGGGTCAGTTCGGGAACCAGCGATTCCTGAATTTTCCGCGCCTGCATCAGGTCCTTGTCGATCGCGTCATGCGCCAGCCTGAGTTCCTCGAGCGCGGATTCGATCAGGCGGTTTTTCTGTGAGAGCTCGCGCTGCATGTCCAGAATGCGCGCACCGGCTGAAATTCGGGCGCGCAGTTCGTCCGCCTCAAGCGGCTTGATCAGAAAATCGTCTGCCCCGGCATCCAGACCGCGCGCGACCTCCTGCTTTTCGCTTTTGGATGTCAGAAGGATGAAATAGCTGTATTGATCCGTTTCCAATGCCCGAAACGCACAGCAGAATTCAAGGCCGCTCATCCCCGGCATGACCCAGTCGCTTAGCACAAGATCGGGCGGATTATCGACACAAAGTGCCAAAGCGGCATGGCCTGTATCGGCCTCGATCACCTCGAACCCCCATTTCCTGAGCGAGGCCACCAGAATGCGCCGTTGCAGGCGGCTGTCATCCACGACCAGCACCGTGCGGATCGCGCCGAAATCCAGATCAGGTCTGGTTTCCTCAAGACTCGCCCCCGGCACCATTTACCCTTTTCTCTTATGAGTTTCGTCACATTTGACGACCCTATCGCCGACAGATTTAACATCCGGTGAAGAGTGGCAATTGCCGAAGAGTGGCCCCGTTAACCTGCTTTTTACCGGGCGCGTCTATTCAGAACCATGACCATTCATTAGCTGGTGTGCATCATGATCCACTGGGCCAGAGTCAGACAATTGCGGGATGAAGTCGGCCCCGAGGAATTCGATGAGGTGGTCGAGATATTTCTGGAAGAAGTGCAGGACGTGATCATCCGCCTGCGCCGCGACACCAACCGGGCCGAGCTGGAGCAGAACCTGCATTTCCTGAAAGGCAGCGCGTTGAGCCTGGGGTTCGATCAATTCTCGAAACTCTGCCAGGATGGGGAACGGCAGGCCGCAGCAGGGCAAGGGGCCGAGGTTGATCTGCCAGCGCTTTTGGCCGCTTTCGACAGCTCGAAAACCATGTTTCAAGCCGAGCTGAATGAGAACCTGACCTAGATCACGAACTGTGCCAGCGTCTCGTCCTCGGTGATGTCGGTATAGGTGAACCCGGCATCGTCCAGATGGGCAAACAGGCGCATGAAGTTTTCGGGCTTGCGGGTTTCGATCCCGATCAGAACCGAGCCGAAATTGCGCGCCGATTTCTTCATGTATTCGAACCGCGCGATATCATCCTCGGGGCCGAGAATATTCAGGAATTCCTTCAGGGCGCCGGGTCGCTGCGGCAGGCGCAGGATGAAGTACTTTTTCACACCGGAATACCGCTGCGCACGTTCCTTGACCTCGGGAAGGCGTTCGAAATCGAAATTGCCGCCGGATGTCAGGCAGACCACGGTCTTTCCGCGCACAAAGCTTTGGATATCACCTACTGCCTCGATCGCCAGCGCCCCCGCAGGTTCCAGCACGATGCCTTCGACATTCAGCATCTCGATCATGGTGGCGCAGATACGATCCTCGGACAGGACCAGAACGTCCGACAGGTGGCGTGATTTCAACAACTCGAACGGCTTTTCACCGATCCGCCCGACCGCCGCGCCATCGACAAAGGTATCCACATAATCCAGCGAAACAGGATGCCCCGCCGCCAGGGCTGCGCGCAGACAGGCCCCTCCGGCCGGTTCGACGAACAGGCAATGGGTGCGGTCCCCGAACCATGTAGCGACACCGGCGGACATGCCGCCTCCACCCACGGGAAGCACAACGTGATCGGGCGCACCGCCCATCTGCCTTTCGATTTCAACCGCCAGCGAGGCTTGCCCTTCGATCACATCGGCATCGTCAAAAGGTGACAGGAAATATCCGCCCTGCTGCGTGCACCATGCCTGAGCGGCAGCAAGTGTGTCATCGAAATAGTCACCGATCAGATGAATCTCGACGTTGTCCCCGCCAAAGATACGCGTTTTCTGGATCTTCTGCTGAGGCGTCGTGACCGGCATGAAGATCACGCCCCGGACCCCCATATGCTGGCACATATAGGCCACGCCCTGCGCGTGATTGCCCGCGCTGGCACAGACGAACAGGTTCTGCCCCTGTTGCTTGCGCATGGCGTTAAAGGCACCGCGAATCTTGTAGGAGCGCACCGGGCTCAGGTCTTCGCGCTTGAGCCAGATATCCGCCCCATAACGGTCGGACAGGTGGGCATTGCGCTGCAACGGCGTTGCCGGGAAGACAGAGCGCATCGCCTCTTCGGCGGCGCGGGCGCGGGTCATGAAGTCGGTCATGACCGCTTCCCTGCCCCATCAGCGTGATAAGGGCAAGGAATACATATGTGTACGCCGCTCAGGAGAGTTGGCGTTTTTCGATAAAGACGCCGTACATCGTGGTCAGAATGCTGACGTTGATCATCGGCAGGATCAGCATTCCAAAAAACAATGTCAGTAAGATGCCTAACAGAGGAATAAACGCCAACCCGGTGAATATTAGCTGAACCAGAAATTGGAACAGAAAATTCACGATCAAAAGAACAATAATAGCCCCCGATGCACCCTGAGTGCTGTTCCATACATCTGCCAGAGTCGCCGGGTGCCCGATAGCTGCCGCTGGCAAGACGATAGAAGGGCGATAAAAGCAGACAACCAGAAAGATGGCATAAACAGCGACAAGCGCGAATCCGATTGAGCCGCCACTCAGTGCTGACATAACAAAGCCCATCGGAAGGAATGCAATGGCCATCAAAATTCCCAACATCAGAAAGCGAACGAAATAGGCCAGAATCCTGTCGAAGCGGAATGTCGGGAGTATTCCCGTGGGATATTCTTCCATCAGGATGAAGCGGTGCCATGACACCGCGATCCAGAACATGGTAACGGACATTACCGCCAGTAAAACGACCACAAAGACAATGGCTGAACCTGCGGTTGCACCTGGCGGCAACGCGCCTGTGTTGTCTTCAAGCGCCTCAAGCGGAATACCAAGCGCCAAAAACACGCCCACGATGATGATTGTCGCAATTAGAGCAGGGCCAACCGTTATCTGTAGCACCTGCTTGATGTTTCCAAATACCATCCGCACAGAATGCAAGAAAATCTGCCATCCCAACATTTGAAACCGCCTCTTCAACCAATGCTTGTTATTCTCTGCACCCGTTTCACCTCATTTCCCGGCCTTCGTCAACGCGCACCAACTTGCCCCCGCGTCCAAAACCCGCTAGGGGCCAATCGTTCTACGCATAAAGGGAAGTCAGATGTCCGCGCCCAAGAAAGTTGTTCTGGCCTATTCCGGTGGCCTTGATACCTCGATCATTCTGAAATGGCTGCAGACCGAGTATGGCTGTGAGGTCGTGACCTTCACTGCCGATCTGGGTCAGGGCGAGGAGCTGGAGCCCGCGCGCCAAAAGGCCGAACTGCTGGGGATCAAGCCCGAGAACATCTATATCGAGGATATCCGCGAGGAATTCGTCCGCGATTTCGTCTTCCCGATGTTCCGTGCCAATGCGCAATATGAAGGTCTGTACCTGCTGGGCACTTCGATCGCGCGGCCGCTGATCTCGAAACGCCTGATTGAGATCGCTGCCGAAACCGGTGCTGATGCTGTCGCCCATGGTGCAACCGGCAAAGGCAACGATCAGGTGCGGTTCGAACTGGCGGCCTATGCGCTGAACCCAGACATCAAGGTGATCGCCCCCTGGCGCGAGTGGGATCTGACCAGCCGTACCAAGCTGCTTGAATTCGCCGAGCAGAACCAGATTCCGATTGCCAAGGACAAGCGTGGTGAGGCGCCGTTCTCGGTCGATGCCAACCTGCTGCATACCTCGTCCGAGGGCAAGGTTCTGGAAGACCCCGCCGATATGGCCCCCGACTATGTCTACCAGCGCACCGTCCACCCCGAGGACGCCCCGAATGAGCCTGAATTTATCGAGATCGGCTTTGAAAAAGGCGACGCGGTCAGCATCAACGGTGAGGCGATGAGCCCGGCCACGATCCTGACCAAGCTGAACGAATATGGCGGCAAGCACGGTATTGGCCGTCTGGACCTGGTCGAAGGCCGGTTCGTGGGCATGAAGTCGCGCGGTATCTATGAGACACCCGGTGGCACCATCCTGCTGGAAGCGCATCGTGGCATTGAATCCATCACCATGGACCGCGGCGCGATGCACCTGAAAGACCAGCTGATGCCGCAATATGCGGAACTCATCTATAACGGTTTCTGGTACAGCCCCGAGCGTGAGATGCTGCAAGCCGCCATCGACAGATCGCAAGAGCATGTCACCGGCACCGTTCGTGTGAAACTGTACAAAGGTCTGGCCTCGACCGTGGGCCGCTGGTCGGATCATTCGCTGTACTCTGAGGCACATGTGACCTTCGAAGAGGATGCAGGTGCGTACGATCAGAAAGATGCGGCAGGCTTTATCCAGCTGAATGCGCTGCGTCTGAAACTGCTGGCTGCGCGCAACAAGCGCCTGTCCAAGTGATCGACGACGACGATACCGACGACGAGCTCGATATGTTCATCGAGGCGCAGGACACGGTTTGGGCCGATGTCCTGCGCGAACTTGAACAGGGGCAGAAAACCAGCCACTGGATGTGGTTCGTGTTTCCGCAACTGGCCGAGCTGGGCCAGTCCCATATGGCGCAGCTTTACGGCATTGAAGATCTGGACGAGGCGACACACTATCTGAACCACCCGGAACTGCGCGACCGGCTTAGGCAGACGGCCTCGTTGATGTTGCTGCACACAGGGCGCGATGCCCGCGACATTCTGGGTGGGATTGACGCAAAAAAGCTGCGGTCTTCGATGACATTGTTTTCGTCTGTGGCAGATGCTCCGCCCGAGTTTCGTGCTGTTCTGGATGCCTTTTATAGCGGTAAGCCCTGTGACCGGACGGTTCAGATCCTCGGCGCATCGTGATCAGAAGTTCCAGTTGGGTCAGCCTTGCCTGATCGGCACCTGACGCATTACGCATTCGGAAACCGTGAAAGGACCCCGAATGCTTCAGGACATCGCCGATGGAATTCAAAAAGGGCTGAGCGGCAAAAGCTTTGATGGCTCGCTCAAATTCGATTGCGGCGCGGATGGTGTGATTGTTCTGGCAGAAAACCAGGCAACGACGCAGGATCGGGACACGGATTGCACAATCCGTATTTCGCAGGAGAACCTGACCAAGCTGTTGACCGGAAAGCTGAACCCGATGACCGGCGTTGCTTTGGGCAAGCTCAAGATCTCGGGCAATATGGGTGTTGCGATGAAGCTGGGGCAACTGCTGGGCTGAATTTGCCGTAAAGCTGGCTTTTGGTCCGAGGCCAGCCAGACTGGCGGTTCCACCAGTGGTGTGCCGCGGTTCCGCATTGGGATACCTGTCGCGCAGGATCCGTCGCAAATGAGCGGAGGTTTCACCCGCTCTTCAAGTGGGCCGCCTACACGTGATCGCAGACGATAAACTAGTCTCACCAGCGCGTGACATTGCATGACAGGCAATTGCAAGGGGGTCGAACCCGCGTCAATCTCATCTTAAAAGGAGACCTGACATGATGCGGACTGCTTATTTTGAAACCGTCAGACCAGCCCTTCTGTTTACACTGATTGCATTGGCTGCACTGTTGCGCGCGCTGCCCGCCCCGGCTGCAGGAACCGAAACGCTGACGGTGGCTGGCGGGTGTTTCTGGTGCGTGGAATCCGATTTCGAATCCGTGCCCGGCGTAATCGGGGCGGTGTCAGGGTACACCGGTGGCACATCCGCGGATCCGACATATGATCAGGTTTCAAAAGGGGGAACCGGCCACTACGAGGCGGTTCAGATCACGTTCGATCCGGCGCGGGTCTCTCGCGCGTCACTTCTGAACATGTTTTTCCGCTCGGTTGACCCGACAGACGCAGGTGGCCAGTTCTGCGATCGGGGCGACAGCTATCGAACTGCGATATTCGTCTCTAACAAAGGCGAAAAGGCTTTGGCAGAACAAGCCAAAGCAGACGCGCAGCAAGCGCTGGAGCAGACCATTGTCACGCCGATTCTGAGCGCAGGACCCTTTTACCCCGCCGAGGCGTATCATCAGGATTATTACAAAGGCAACAAACTGGTCCTTACCCGCTTTGGGCCAAAGCGCCAGCACAACGCCTACAAAGCGTATCGCAAAGCCTGTGGTCGTGACGCGCGCGTCAAGCAGCTTTGGGGCGGGGATGCCCCATTTGCAGGGTCCTAGTCAAAGGATGCGTCACGCACTTCTTTCAGATCGGGAATGACATCCGCCGTTCCGTGCCGCATGACCATCAGGGCTGCGGCGCGGTTTGCCTGCAAAATGGCCTGCTCCATTGGCATTCCGCGATCCATGCCTGCCAGCACGTAGCCGGTGAAGGTGTCGCCTGCCCCTGTGGTATCCACCGCCCGCACCTTATGCGCGGGAAACTCGACCGGATCGTTGCCCTGCTGCAAGTACCTCGCGCCTTTTGAGCCGAGGGTAACGATGACATGCCGAACGGGCAGATCAGCGATGCTCAGACCGGTTTCCTGACGCAGTTGCTCGGCCTCCACCTCATTCAGGATCAGGAAATCCAGATAGGGCAGAACGCCCTGAACGGCCTGTGCCTGAAACGGGGCTGCGGCATAACAGACGGTCAGGCCAAGCTTGCGCCCCAGCTGCGCCGCTTCGACCTGGGCATTGGTTTCATTCTGCAAAATCAGCAGATCACCGGTGTTTGCCGAGGCCAGCGCCTGCCCCAGATGGGCAGGTTCCAATGCATGATTGGCCCCGGGATACAGGATAATCAGGTTTTCACCCTCGGCATCCACCGCAATGATGGCGTGGCCCGTGGGAACATCCACCTCAGAGATATGGCGCGTATCCACACCATATTCTGTCAGTCGATCCTTGGCCCAGCGCCCATCGGGCCCCACGGCACCAATGTGACTAACGCGTGATCCCGCACGCGCAGCGGCCACCGACATGTTGGCCCCCTTGCCGCCCAGGAACCGATCCAGCCCGCGGGCGGCCAGAGTTTCCCCCGGCGCAGGCAAATGCGGCAGGTCATAGACCATATCCGCGTTGATCGAGCCGAGATTCCAGATCGTCATGACTTATCCGATGTCGCAAGAGGCCAGAATGGCCATGTTCAGAATATCGTTCGCAGTCGAGACGGTCGAGCAGATCTGGATCGGCTTGTCGATGCCTGACAGGATCGGGCCGATCACGGTCGCTCCACCCATTTCCTGCATCAGCTTGGTCGAGATTGATGCCGAATGCCGGGCCGGAACGATCAGGATATTCGCCGGACCGGTCAGGCGCGAGAACGGATAGGCCGCTTGCTGTTCGATGTTCAGGGCGACGTCCACCGTCATTTCACCCTCGTATTCAAAGTCGACGCCGCGCCGATCCAGAACAGCCGGAGCACGGTGCATCTTTTCAGCACGTTCTGACACCGGATAGCCAAAGGTTGAGAAGCTGACAAAAGCCACGCGCGGCTCCAGCCCCATATGCCGGGCAACTGCGGCCGAACGCTCGGCAATATTCGCCAGATCGTTTTCGTCGGGCCATTCATGTACCAAAGTGTCGCCAATCAGGACAATCCGGCCTTTATGCAGCAAAGCTGTCACACCGGCGGCACCATTGGCCGCATCTGCATCAAACACATGGTTGATCCGGTCGAGCACATGCGCGGACTTGCGGGTTGCGCCGGTGACCAGACCGTCACCATGCCCATGGGCCAGCATCAGCGAGGAAAACACGTGCCGGTCCCGTGCGGCCAGACGGTGAATATCTTTGCGGTCAAACCCCTTACGCTGCAGGCGCTGATACAGGAAGCTCGAATAGGTTTCGAGATGCGTGGTATTGGCCGCATTCACGACCTCGATTTCACGCACAGCGTCGCCCAGGCCCGTGGCTTCCAGTTTGGTCTTAACATCGTCTGGCCGACCCACCACAAGCGCCTTGCCGAATCCCGACCGCTGATACATGACCGCAGCGCGCAATACCCGGGGATCGTCGCCTTCGGCGAAAATCATCCGGCTTTGCGCCTGACGCGCACGGGCGTTCAAACCGCGCAGGATACTGGCGGTCGGGTCCATCCGGGATTTCAGGCTCAACTCATACGCGTCCATATCGATGATCGGACGGCGCGCGGCACCGGTGTCCATCCCCGCCCTTGCAACGGCCGGTGGGATGCGATGGATCAAACGCGGGTCGAACGGGGTGGGGATGATATAGTCCCGCCCAAAAGTCAGCGATTTGCCATAGGCCATTGCGACCTCATCCGGCACATCCTCGCGCGCCAGATTGGCAAGTGCGTGGGCACAGGCGATCTTCATCTCATCATTAATGGCGCGGGCGTGAATGTCCAACGCACCGCGGAACAGGTAGGGGAAGCCCAGAACGTTATTCACCTGGTTTGGATAATCGCTGCGCCCGGTGGCAACGATCGCATCCACGCGAACCTCGTGCGCTTCTTCCGGAGTAATCTCGGGGTCGGGGTTGGCCATCGCAAAGATGACAGGATTGTCGGCCATGCTGGCAACCATATCCTGCGTGACCGCGCCTTTCACCGAAACACCCAGGAACACATCCGCCCCCTTCATCGCGTCTTCCAATGTGCGCAAGTCGGTCGTGATCGCGTGGGCCGATTTCCACTGGTTCATGCCCTCTGTCCGGCCCTGATAGATCACGCCCTTGGTATCGCAGACAATGCAGTTTTCATGCCGCGCGCCCATTGCCTTGAGCAGTTCGATACAGGCAATCCCCGCGGCACCTGCGCCATTCAGAACGATTTTCACGTCCTCGATCTTCTTGCCCGAGATATGCAGCGCGTTCAGCAGGCCCGCCGCACAGATCACGGCCGTGCCGTGCTGGTCATCGTGAAAGACGGGGATGTCCATCTCTTCCTTCAGTCGCTGTTCGATGATGAAACACTCGGGCGCCTTGATGTCTTCCAGATTGATGCCGCCAAAGGTTGGCCCCATCAGACGCACTGCACGGCAGAATTCATCCGGGTCTTCGGTGTCCAGCTCGATATCGATCGAGTTCACGTCGGCGAACCGTTTGAACAGGACCGATTTGCCTTCCATCACCGGCTTCGAGCCCAGCGCACCAAGGTTACCAAGGCCCAGCACTGCCGTTCCGTTCGAGATTACGGCCACGAGGTTGCCCTTGTTGGTATAGTCATAGGCCGTTTCCGGGTTTTCCGCGATGGCCTCGCAGGGAACGGCCACGCCCGGGCTGTAGGCCAGCGACAGGTCACGCTGCGTTGTCATGGGGACGGTGGCCTGCACCTCCCACTTGCCGGGGGTGGGGTCCAGGTGAAAGGCCAATGCCTCTTCTTTGGTGATCTTCGCTTTGGGCATCTTAAATGTCGTTTCCATGACTTCAGGGCTGACGCCTCATAGCGCAGGAGAACGCCCGCCTCAACGAGAATGAGTTTTCGGCTTTTACAGAAGATGCGGGATTTGTAAGGTCGCGCCCGGAATACGCCAAAAGGGGGCCGATTTGTCCACAGTCACGCCAATGATGGCGCAATACCTCGAAATCAAACAAGCCCACGCGGATGCCCTGCTGTTTTATCGCATGGGTGATTTCTACGAGATGTTTTTCGAGGATGCCGTCAACGCTGCCGAAGCGCTGGATATCGCGTTGACCAAGCGTGGCAAGCACAATGACGAAGACATCCCGATGTGTGGCGTGCCGGTGCATTCGGCCGAAGGATACCTTCTGACACTGATCCGCAAGGGCTTTCGCGTTGCGGTCTGCGAACAGATGGAAAGCCCGGCTGAAGCGAAGAAAAGAGGCTCTAAATCGGTCGTAAAGCGTGATGTCGTGCGACTGGTCACACCCGGAACACTGACCGAAGATGCGCTGCTTGAGGCGCGCCGGCACAACTTTCTGGCTGCCTATGCCGAGGTCCGGGACGAGGCCGCGCTTGCCTGGGCTGATATTTCAACGGGCGCGTTTCACGTGATTCCCCTGACCTCGGTCCGGCTCAGCCCCGAACTTGCCCGGCTTGCGCCCTCTGAACTGATCGTGGCCGATGGGGCGCAGGAAAAGCTGAACGAAACGCTGCTTGATCTGGGGATTTCACTGACCCCGGTCGGGCGCGCCAGTTTCGACAGCACGGCGGCGGAAAAGCGCATCTGCGGGCTGTTTCACGTGGGCGCCTTGGACGCGTTCGGCAATTTCGGCCGCGCCGAAGTGTCCGCGATGGGCGCGCTGATCGACTATCTGGAGATTACGCAAAAGGGCAAGCTGCCCCTGCTGCAAACACCGCTGAAAGAATCTGAGGATCGGGTCGTTCAGATCGACGCTGCAACGCGCCGCAATCTGGAACTGACCCGCTCGCTGTCCGGCGGGCGCGCAGGATCGCTTCTTTCTGTCGTTGACCGGACCGTTACCCCCGGTGGCGCGCGATTGCTGGAACAGCGGCTTTCAAGCCCTTCTCGAAATCTGGATGTGATCCATGCCCGGCTTGACGCAGTCAGTTTCGCCGCTGGTGACAGCCTGATCGCGTCTGATCTGCGCGAAGCCTTGCGCAAAACCCCGGATCTGGACCGCGCTCTGTCGCGTTTGTCATTAGAACGTGGCGGGCCTCGTGACCTGACAGCCATTCGCAATGGCCTGACCCAGGCGGTCACGATTGCCGAAATCTGCACCGGTCAGGATTTACCGGTGTTGCTGGCAACCGCGCTTCAGAACCTTGTTGGTTTCGATGACTTGCTGACCTTGCTGGACGAGGCGTTGGTGGCCGAGCCCCCGCTTCTGACCCGCGACGGAGGCTTTATCGCGCCAGGTTTTGACGCTGAACTGGACGAGGCCCGCACCTTGCGCGACGAAGGCCGGTCCGTCATCGCCGAGTTTCAACGAAAATATGTCGAACACACCGGCATCACCTCGCTGAAAATTAAGCACAACAATGTGCTGGGCTATTTCATCGAAACCACGGCCACCCATGCCGAAAAGATGCTGAACACACCCTTTAGCGAAACCTATATCCATCGCCAGACGACAGCCAATCAGGTGCGGTTTACAACCGTCGAACTGTCCGAGATCGAAACGCGTATCCTGAACGCCGGGAATCTGGCGCTGGAGATTGAAAAGCGGCTCTATCAAAGGCTTTCTGGCGCTATCTTGGACCTCGCTTCCCGATTGAATCAAGCCGCCCGCGGGCTTGCCGAACTGGACCTGACGACCGCTCTGGCTGATCTTGCGCGGGGTGAAAACTGGTGCCGTCCAAGGGTTGATGCCTCTCGCGCATTCAATGTGCAGGGCGGTCGACACCCGGTTGTGGAACACGCCCTCCGGCAGCAAAGCGGCGATGCATTCATTTCCAATGATTGCGATCTGACCGTCGAAAACGGCGCAGCGATATGGTTACTGACGGGTCCGAACATGGCCGGTAAGTCAACCTTTCTGCGCCAGAACGCCCTGATCGCACTGCTTGCCCAAATGGGCAGCTATGTTCCGGCCGAAGAGGCGCATATTGGCGTCGTCAGTCAGCTGTTCAGCCGCGTCGGAGCCTCGGACGATCTGGCGCGGGGGCGGTCGACCTTCATGGTCGAAATGGTCGAAACCGCCGCCATCCTGAATCAGGCCGATGACCGCGCTCTGGTCATTCTGGACGAAATCGGTCGTGGTACCGCCACCTATGATGGCCTGTCCATCGCCTGGGCCACATTGGAACACCTGCACGCGGCCAACAGATGTCGCGCATTGTTTGCCACGCATTATCATGAGCTTACGGCTTTGGCCGGCAAACTCGAAGGTGTCGATAACGCCACCGTAGCGGTCAAAGAGTGGGATGGCGAAGTCATCTTCCTGCACGAGGTTCACAAGGGCGCGGCTGACCGGTCTTATGGGGTGCAGGTTGCGCAGCTGGCCGGTTTACCCGCTTCTGTCGTCGAACGTGCCCGGGTGGTTCTGGACCAGCTTGAAAAAACCGAACGCGAAGGCGGTAAGCAAAAGGCGCTGATTGACGACCTGCCGCTGTTCTCGGCAGCCGCGCCGCCACCCCCGCCCGCACCGAAAACCTCGCCGGTGACCGAGATGCTGGAGGGTGTCCTGCCCGACGAACTGACCCCGCGCGAGGCGCTGGATCTGATCTACAAATTGAAAGAGGCGGCCAGATCCTGACCGCCCTTCATCTTTTCAAAAATACTCTCGCCGAAGGCTTGGCTTTGAAAAGCCAATCAGCTTGCTGGCGTTGAAGAGACCCCGACCTGAGCCGGACGCAACAGTCGGTCGTGCAGCATGAAACCTTCGGCGGACACCTGGATGATGTCCCCTGCCCGCGTGCCCGGGACCGGGGCCTCGAACATTGCTTCGTGCACATTCGGATCAAACCGGTCGCCAACCTGGGGTGTGATCACTTCGATCCCGTGTTTCTGGAACACATCCTTCAGAGCGCGCATGGTCAGTTCGACGCCTTCCAGCAGTCCGGCGGCAACCTCTTTCTGCTCGTCGGTCGCGGCCTCAAGCGCGCGCTTCATGTTGTCGTAAACAGGCAGCATATCGCGGGCCAGCTTGGAACCGCCATACTGTTCGGCATCGCGGCGCGCCTTGTCACCGCGTTTGCGCGCGTTCTCGGCGTCGGCAAGCGCGCGCATGAATTTGTCTTTATACTCATCCCGCTCAGCGCGCAGCTCGTCCAGCTCCAACGCCTCGTCACTGATCTCAGCAAACTCCTCGGCCAGCTCTTCCGCTTCTGCCGCCATGATATCGTCCAGAAAATCTTCGTTCTTGGGCTCTGCCATCTCTTACCCTCTAGCTCCGGTCGGATATCAGCTTGCCGACCAGTTGCGCCGTATAATCCACGATCGGCACGATCCGTCCATAATTCAGACGCGTGGGTCCGATGACCCCGACCGCACCGATTATCTTTCGATCAGCGTTCATATATGGAGACACCACCAAAGAGGAACCCGAAAGTGAGAAAAGTTTGTTCTCAGACCCAATAAAAATGCGCACACCCTCGCCGTCTTCCGTCAATTCGAGGAAATCCGCGATGTCGCGCTTGCGCTCCAAATCATCGAACAGGCTGCGAATACGCTCCAACTCTCCGGCCTGACCGGGTTCGTTCAACAGATTCGCCCGCCCCCGCACGATCAAACGGGCCGAGTCGGCTCCGTCTCCGTCCCAGGCCGCCAGCCCGCTTTCGACCAGCTCGCGCGCCAGCGCATCTATTTCCTGCTTGCGCGCCTGAATCTGTTTCTGCATCTGACGGCGCACTTCACTGAGTGTGCGCCCCTCAATCAGCGCATTCAGAAAATTCGCAGCCTCGCGCATCGAACTGGGCGTCTGGCCGGGCGGCGGTGTGAACAGGCGGTTTTCAACATGGCCGTCAGAAAAGACCAGCACCACCAAAGCCTTGTCATGCCCTAACGAGACAAACTCGATATGTTTGATTTCGGCTTCATGCTTTGGCGTCAGAACCAGCGACGCACCTTGTGTTACGTGTGACAGAGCTGACCCGACCCGATCCAGCATTCCGCCAACATCACCCGTGTTAGAGCCTAAAGTCTCTTCCAGTTTTTGCTTGTCGTCGACGCCCAGATCGCCAACCTCAAGCAAACCGTCCACGAACATACGCAGTCCTTGCTGCGTCGGTACCCGACCCGCGCTGATATGCGGGCTGTCCAGAAGACCCAGAAACTCAAGGTCCTGCATCACGTTGCGCACGGTTGCGGCACTGACTTTTTCAGACAGGGTACGCGTCAGGGTGCGGCTTCCAACCGGCTCTCCGCTTTCCAGATAACTTTCAACGATCAACCGGAACACCTCGCGCGACCGGTCGTTCATCTCGTCCAGAATTTTGCTCGCTTCACTCATGCGTTTTCCCCTGCTGGTTCATCATTAAATAGCAGGCAAATGAAAGGTCAATCGGGGTTGCATCGTAACGCTGCGGGGCGGTATCCCCAACCCAGCAAACAAAGGATTTCCCATGCGACCCTCTGGAAGAGACTTAAGTGAAATGCGCGCCGTTTCAATTGAAACGGGGTTCACCAAACATGCCGAAGGTTCCTGCCTGATCAAAATGGGCGATACACATGTTCTGTGTACCGCTACGATCGAAGATCGCGTACCCCCTTTCATCAAGGGTTCGGGGCTAGGCTGGGTCACCGCCGAATACGGTATGCTGCCCCGCGCCACCAATACTCGGATGCGGCGTGAAGCGGCCTCGGGCAAGCAAGGCGGGCGTACGGTGGAAATCCAGCGCCTGATTGGTCGCGCCCTGCGCGCCGGCGTCGACCGGGTTGCACTGGGCGAACGTCAGATCACCGTTGATTGCGATGTGATCCAGGCCGATGGCGGCACCCGCTGTGCCTCGATCACCGGCGGCTGGGTTGCGCTGCGACTGGCCGTCAACAAACTGATGAAAGCAGGTGACGTGATTTCAGATCCGCTGGTTGATCCGGTCGCCGCCGTTTCCTGCGGGATCTATGCGGGCCAGCCTGTGCTGGACCTTGACTATCCGGAAGACAGCGAGGCCGGTGTCGACGGCAACTTTATCATGACCGGGTCAGGCAAACTGATCGAGGTTCAGATGAGTGCCGAAGGTTCTGTATTCAGCCGCGCCCAGATGGATCAGCTGGTGGATCTGGCGGAAAAAGGCGTTGCCGAGCTGGCCGCAGCCCAGAAAGCTGCCACCGCATGACCCGTAAGTTTGACAGCGACAGGCTGTTGGTCGCGACCCACAACAAAGGCAAGCTTGAGGAGATGGCGCATCTCCTCGAACCTTTTGGCGTGACGGTTGTGGGTGCGGCGGATATGGACCTGCCCGAACCGGAAGAGACCGAGGACACCTTTGTCGGCAACGCCCGGATCAAGGCCCACGCCGCCGCAAAAGCCACCGGGCTGCCTGCCCTGTCAGACGATTCCGGAATCACCATCGACGCCCTGAATGGCGCGCCGGGTGTTTATACCGCTGATTGGGCCGAAACCGGCAACGGTCGCGACTTCCTGATGGCGATGACCCGCGCCCATACTGAGCTTGAGGCAAAGAACGCCCCCCATCCCCGCACAGCGCAATTCCGAAGCACACTGGTGCTGGCCTGGCCTGATGGGCATGATGAAGTGTTTGAAGGCATTGCCCCCGGTCATTTGGTCTGGCCCATCCGCGGCGAAGGTGGATTCGGCTATGACCCGATGTTTGTTCCCGAAGGATACGACATTACCTTTGCCGAGATGGATCGCTGGGAAAAGAACAAGATCAGCCATCGCGGTCGCGCGGTTGAGAAGTTCGTGAAAGGCTGCTTTGGCGGATGATTGGCGCAACGGGGGCTTTGGCCTGTACGTGCATTGGCCCTTTTGCGAGGCCAAATGCCCCTATTGCGACTTCAACAGCCATGTTTCCAAAACTATCGATCAAAAACAATGGCTTAACTCCTATCTGAGCGAATTGCGGCGCTCGGCCGTCGAAACCCCGGATCGGGTGCTGAACACGATCTTTTTCGGTGGTGGAACCCCGTCGCTGATGGACCCGGAAACCGTTGCCGCCGTGATTGAAACCGCCCGCGCCCTGTGGCGCCCCGCCAATGACATGGAAATCTCTCTCGAGGCCAATCCCGGTTCGGTCGAGGCCGGACGGTTCGCGGCCTATCGTGACGCAGGCGTCAACCGGATCTCGATGGGCGTGCAGGCGCTCAACGACGAAGACCTGCGCCGCTTGGGGCGGATTCACACTGTGGCCGAGGCACGCGCCGCCTTTGACATCGCCCGTGATTGTTTTGAACGGGTCAGCTTTGACCTGATCTATGCCAGACAGCACCAAACGCTGGATGCCTGGCGGGCCGAGTTGAACGAAGCTTTGTCCATGGCCGTGGATCACCTGTCGCTGTATCAACTGACAATCGAAGACGGCACCGCTTTTGGCGACCGGTATGCTGTCGGAAAACTGCGCGGCTTGCCCGAAGATGACAGTGCGGCCGACATGTACCTTGCAACACAAGAGATTGGCGAGAAACACGGCCTGCCCGCCTATGAGGTGTCCAACCACGCCCGCCCCGGTGCAGAGTCGCAGCACAATCTGGTCTATTGGCGTTACGGGGATTATGTCGGCATTGGTCCCGGCGCTCATGGGCGGATTACTGTGGATGGTCAAAAACACGCGACCGAGACCCATCTGAACCCGCAACGTTGGCTTGACGCCGCCACGAAGGGTTGCGGAGAAAAGAAACGCTATGTCCTTTCGCTTGAAGATCAGGCGAACGAATACCTTATGATGGGCATAAGGATTTCAGAAGGACTAGATGTAGATAGGTGGGAGGCCCTGTCGGACCGTCCACTTCCAGACGAAACCGTGGACCATCTGGTCGGCATTAATATGATTGAACGTGATAACAACAGACTCAGAGCAACACCAGCGGGGCGCGCCGTGCTGAATGCTGTAATCCGGGAATTGATGGGCTAGATATGCAGTATCTTTGGGCGGGGCTGGGATTGCTTTGCGTTGCGATGGCCGCGATTGGGGTTGTTCTGCCTCTTCTTCCAACGGTTCCGTTTTTGTTGCTGGCAGCGTTTTTCTTTGCGCGATCCTCTTCACGGTTGCACAACTGGCTTCTGTCGCACCGGATTTTCGGGCCAATGATACTGGATTGGCAGAGTTCGGGCGCAATACGCCCGGCCGCAAAAACGGCAGCAACCCTGTCGGTCGCCGCCGTTTTAGGAGTGTCTTTGCTCTTATCCGTTCCGCCCTTCGTGCTGATCCTTCAGGTCATTGTTCTGGGCGGCGTCCTGATATTTATCTGGACGCGCCCTAACGGCTGAGCTTTGCACAAAGATCGTCAAGCTGATCCAGGTTTTCATACGTCAGAACAACCTGACCGGATTCCGTTCCCGCCTTGTGGTTGATCGAGACTTTCATGGCCAAAATAGCGGACAGGTCTTTTTCCAGCGCGCGCGTATCAGCATCTTTTCCGGCATCCAGATTTCTGGATCTGGGAGCAGGTCGTGCAGTGTCGCCCTGCTGCTGTTTCTTGACCAGCGCTTCGGTCGCGCGCACAGACAAACCATCCTTGACGATCAGTTTTGCCAATTCCGAGGGATTTTCCGCCGTAATCAGCGCCCGCGCATGACCAGCCGATAATTTCCCTTCAATTACAAGAGTTTGCACGTCAATTGGCAGAGACAAAAGCCGCAACAGGTTCGCAATATGGCTGCGGCTTTTCCCCAAAGCCTCAGCAAGCTTTTCCTGCGTGTGGCCAAAGCGATCCATCAACTGCCTGTATCCGGCGGCCTCTTCCACCGCGTTCAGATCAGCGCGCTGGATGTTTTCGATGATCGCAACTTCCAGTACCTCGGTATCATCGAATTCGCGCACAATCACAGGGATCTCGTGCAGCTGCGCCATCTGAGCAGCCCGCCACCGGCGTTCACCAGCGACGATTTCGTATTCTCCGACCCCTGTTGGACGTACGATCAAGGGTTGGATGATACCTTTTTCCCGAACCGACGCGGCAAGCTCATCCAATTGTTCGGGCTGAAATGTGCGTCGCGGCTGATTTGGGTTTGCCTTCAGCTTTTCAATCGGAACCTTCAGATCAGGTCTGCGCACGTCAGATGGTACTCGGTTGCCCGCCTCTGGATTAACGTCCGCCATGAGTGCGGATAATCCGCGGCCCAACCCTCTGGATTTCGCTTTCCTGGTGCTCATGTCGGCCTCCTCTCCACCGCTCATGCTGCGGTCTTGTTGTTCTTATGCATGATCTCACGGGCCAGATGCCGATACGCCATCGCACCAAGTGATCCCGAGTCATACTGCAATACCGGCAGCGCATAGGATGGCGCCTCGCTGACCCGCACATTCCTGGGTATCTTTGTTTTAAAAACCATCTCGCCCAAATTGTCACGCGCATCCTTTTCGACCTGGCGGGACAAGTTGTTGCGGTTGTCATACATGGTCAACACAACACCTTCGATTCTCAGGTCTGGATTCGCGGTTTGCCGAACCTCCCGAATTGTCAGCATCAATTGCGAAAGACCCTCCAGCGCAAAGAACTCACTTTGCAGCGGCACTAGGACAGAATGGGCGGCAACCATCGCGTTTACCGTCAAGAGGTTCAGTGACGGCGGGCAATCAATCAGGATGAAATCCAGCTCAAACGCGTCCACCGCCGTCTGACGCAGCGCATCATGCAAAAGATAGCTGCGTTTTTCGTTGGAAATCAGCTCGATATCCGCCGAGCTCAGGTCAACCGTTGCAGGGACAACCAAAAGGTTCTCGATCTCCGTCTCTTGAACCACTGCCTCCAAAGGCGCGTCGTCCAGAATGAGGTCATAAGTGGTCCAATCCCGATCTTCGACCCCTAATCCGGTGGATGCGTTCCCTTGTGGATCGAGGTCAACCACCAATACCCTGCAACCAGCTTCGGCCAGTCCGGCCGCCAGGTTGATCGCTGTGGTTGTTTTCCCTACTCCGCCCTTCTGATTGGCAACCGCTATTATCCGGGGTCCGGACGGTCGAGACAGATCAACCACGTGATACTCCTTTGATCTTAAGGATAACGGCCTGAGGTTCAGTTAAACTTGTAATGGCCTCAGCATCGAAATTCCATTCCTCACGCGCCTCATCCAGCTCTTTTTTCCAGTTTGCACCTTTGGGCAACAGCGCGGTCCCGTTTTCACCTAAATGTCTGTCACAAAATGATAACAATGTACGCAAATCCGCCAGCGCGCGCGCCGAAACGATGTTTGCGCCGAGGGGTTCAACCACCTCAATCCGCTTGGAAATCACTTTACACGACACGCCACATTCACGGGCAACGTTACGCAGAAATGCCGATTTTCGCTGGTCGCTTTCCACAAGAGAGAAACTGGCGGCCGGAACTTCCTCGGCCGCAATAATGGCGCACACCATCCCGGGGAACCCGCCGCCACTGCCAAGGTCCACCCAGGTGTCAAACGTTTCAGCGCATCGAAAAACCTGGACAGAATCCAGAATATGCCGATCCCAAATGAATTCCAGGCTATTGCGCGAAACAAGATTTATCCTGGGGTTCCAGCGGTTCACCAGATCAACATAGGTTTTCAGACGCTCAAATGTTTCACGTGAAACATTCAAGCCATCAAACTTGGAATAATCGACCGTCATACCTGGCGTGCTCGTTGATCGCGGCGCAATTTCGCCAGGACAAGGGTCAAGGCAGCCGGAGTAACACCTTCGACACGGCTTGCTTGCGCTATGTTCGACGGCTTGGCCTGCGACAGTTTTTGCTTCATCTCAGAAGACAGCCCATCCAAGCCAAAGTAGTCAAACCCACGTGGGATAACATAGGATTCATCCCGCTTCATGGCCTCAACATCGCGCTTTTGCCGATCGATATAGTTTGCGTAAAGCGCGTCGCGTTCGATTTGAAGCCGGATCGCCACGTCAACATCTTGTAGATCAGGTATCAGACGGAACATATCCTCGAAGGATGTATCCGGAAATGCCAGAATCGCCATTCCATCTCGGCGATTTCCATCCTGGTTGACGTTGATCCCAGCCGAAAGAACTTCCTTGGGTGTGTATGTGCGTGCGGTCAACTTGGATTTCGCGGCATCAAGCTGGCTCATTTTCTTTTCAAAATGTGCCTGTCGCTTCTCTCCGACACAACCAAGTTCCAACCCAATCGGTGTCAACCGTTGATCGGCATTGTCTGCCCGCAAAGACAGACGGAATTCAGCCCTGGAGGTAAACATTCGATACGGCTCAGCCACACCACGGGTCGTCAGGTCGTCTATCATCACGCCGATATAGCTGTCTGATCTGGTGAAAATGACCGGTTCGCGGCCCAGTACATCCAGCGCCGCATTGAGGCCGGCGACCATCCCTTGTGCTGCGGCTTCCTCATATCCTGTGGTTCCGTTGATCTGCCCTGCCAGATATAGTCCCGGAACGTCGGGTAGCGACAAGGACGCGGTTAAGATACGAGGGTCCACATAATCATATTCAATCGCATAGCCCGGTTGCAGAATATTTGCCTTTTCAAGCCCTTTGATCGACCGAACATATTCCAACTGCACGTCCTGAGGCAGTGACGTTGAAATACCGTTGGGATAAATCGTGTGGTCATTAACGCCTTCGGGCTCAAGGAAAACCTGATGCGAGTCCTTATCTGCAAAGCGCACAATCTTGTCTTCGATCGAAGGGCAATATCTTGGACCTATGCCGTCGATATGGCCGCCATACATCGCCGATTTTGAGAGGTTTGCTTCGATGATCTCATGCGTCTTTGCATTGGTGTGTGTAATACCGCAGGAAATCTGAGGCGCGACAACCGATGTTGACAGGAAAGAAAACAAGGTTGGGTCCTCATCCCCGTCTTGTTTTTCCAAACCCGACCAGTCGATCGTACGCCCATCCAGACGCGGCGGTGTGCCGGTTTTCAAGCGTCCCAGCGGAAGGTTATAGCTATCCAACCTCTCGGCCAGTTTTATTGACGGGCGATCTCCCATCCGTCCGCCAGCCTGTGACACGTCGCCGATATGGATGACGCCGCGCAGAAAGGTTCCGGAAGTCAGAACAGCGGCTTTGGCGTGAATTTCCGACCCATCTCCGAGCACGACACCGGCGACACGGTGTCCGTTCATCAGAAAGTCTACAACCTCCCCAACTATAACGGACAGGTTTTCCTGATTGCTGATTTCGTTTTGCATCGCCGCCCGGTACAAGGCGCGATCAGCCTGCGTTCTGGGACCCTGAACAGCTGGACCTTTTCTCCGGTTCAGCAGTCGGAACTGGATACCCGCCTGGTCAGCGACACGGCCCATTACACCATCTAGCGCGTCAATCTCTCGTACCAGATGTCCTTTCCCCAACCCGCCGATGGCCGGGTTGCAGGACATGACACCGATATCGGTCGCGGATAAAGTCACCAAAGCGGTTTTCGCACCCATCCTGGCAGCGGCGTGCGCAGCCTCCGTACCGGCATGACCAGCCCCAACCACGATGACATCAAAGTTTGAATGTTTCACGTGAAACAATCCTTATTTTCCCAAACAAAAGCTGGAGAAGATTTCATCCAACAGTGTTTCGACATCTATTCTGCCAACCAGAGATTCAAGTGCCCGTATGGCGGTTCTTAACTCCTCCGCAGCGATATCATACAGGTCCGGGCCTGATTCCAGAACCGTGATCGCAGCAGCAAGTGAATCCGATGCCTTGTTCATCGCAACGCGGTGGCGCTCACGCGTGGCAATACCATGTGTTGTGGTTCTATCACTCAAAACCCACGAAATCTGGCCTACAAGCGCGTCAATCCCCTGTCCTGTCTTTCCTGAAACACCTTCAGCAGCGCCCTCTCGTAAGTCCGCTTTGGGTAGAACGTGGATATCACCATCCTGCATGGCCACACTGAGATCTTCCGGTGCTTCAGCCAGGAAAACACGCAGGTCCGCCGCATCTGCCCGTTTTCGAGCCAGCTCGATCCCAAGATTTTCGACGTGATCTTCAGTATCCCGCAACCCGGCCGTATCCAGCAATGTCACCGGCAAACCAGCCAGATCCATTCGAACCTCAATCACGTCGCGGGTTGTGCCTGCGTATTCCGAAGTAATCGCAGCCTCGCGCCCCGCAAGCGCATTCAGCAGGGTTGATTTTCCTGCATTAGGAAGACCGACAATAGCCACTTCAAATCCGGTACGTATACGCTCGGCGATCTTTACCCCATCAGCTTCTCGACGAAGATCTGCCAGAACTCCGCTTGTCAAATCGCGGACTTCCGGTGTGACGTCGGTGGGGACGTCTTCATCAGCGAAATCTATGACAGCTTCCAGCAACGATGCCGCGCGGATCAAATCGCGCCGCCAGCGTTCGGCCAGCGTGCCAAGCTCACCGGCCAGAATGGTTTGGGCCTGCTTACGCTGTGCCTCGGTTTCCGCGTCAATCAGATCTGCCAGGCCTTCGACCTGTGTCAGATCCATCTTGCCATTTTCAAGGGCCCGGCGTGTAAACTCACCCGGGTCCGCCAGTCGCAGCCCATCGGTGTTCGACAAACAGCGCAGAACCGCATTGACCGAGGCCGTGCTGCCGTGGATCTGAAGTTCTGCCACGTCTTCACCGGTGAAACTTGCCGGTGCCTGAAAGGTCAGAACCAGACCATCATCCAGTCGTGATCCATCCTGATCCCGCAGGGTGCGCAAGACCATTCCCCGCTTGGGCAGTTCCGCGCCGCACAGATATGCGGCTGCGGAGTGCGCTTCGGGGCCAGAGAGGCGAATGACCGCCACCCCTGCTTTGCCTTGCGCGCTGGCCAAGGCGAATATCGTATCCATTCGAAGGCCTCGCTGGGGTCTAAGACCTGTGTCAGGTGTTCATCGAATCGAAGAACTCGCCGTTTGTCTTCGTCTGTTTCAACTTCGACAACAGGAACTCGATTGCGTCGGTGGTGCCCATCGGATTGAGGATACGGCGCAGAACGAAGGTTTTGGCCAGATCGCCCTTGTCGACCAGCAGGTCCTCTTTCCGTGTACCGGATTTGAGGATGTCGATCGCCGGGAACACGCGTTTGTCTGCAATCTTGCGGTCCAGAACGATTTCCGAGTTACCGGTACCTTTGAATTCTTCAAAGATCACCTCGTCCATCCGGCTGCCGGTATCGATCAGCGCCGTGGCGATGATGGTCAGCGATCCGCCCTCTTCAATATTCCGGGCCGCACCGAAGAAACGCTTGGGCCGCTGCAACGCATTCGCATCCACACCACCGGTCAGAACTTTACCCGAGGACGGAACAACGGTGTTAAACGCCCTACCAAGTCTTGTGATCGAGTCGAGAAGAATAACAACATCTCGTTTATGTTCGACCAAACGCTTGGCCTTTTCAATGACCATCTCCGACACGGCCACGTGACGCGTTGCGGGCTCATCGAAGGTTGACGACACAACCTCACCCTTAACCGAGCGCTGCATGTCGGTCACTTCTTCCGGGCGTTCGTCGATCAGCAGGACGATCAGATAACACTCCGGATGGTTCTGTTCGATCGAATGCGCGATGTTCTGCAGGATCACGGTTTTACCGGTCCGCGGCGGTGCCACGATCAATGAACGCTGACCTTTACCGATCGGCGCAACCAGATCGATCACGCGCGCTGACTTATCCTTGATGGTGGGGTCTTCGATTTCCATCTTCAGACGCTCATCCGGGTACAGAGGCGTCAGGTTGTCGAACAGGATCTTGTGCTTGGCCTTTTCGGGATCTTCAAAGTTGATCATGGTGACTTTGGTTAGCGCGAAATAACGCTCATTCTCATCCGGCGCCTTGATCTCGCCTTCGACCGTGTCCCCGGTCCGCAATGAGTGCAGACGGATCATATCGGGCGAGACATAGATATCATCAGGGCCCGGCAGATAGTTCGCCTCGGGCGAGCGCAGAAAGCCGAACCCGTCCTGTAGCACTTCCAGTACGCCATCACCGCCGACGGTCCAGCCATCATCGGCACGTTCGCGCAGAATCTGGAACATCATTTCGCCCTTACGCATAGTCGAGGCGTTTTCGATCTCCAGCTCTTCGGCCATGGCCAGAAGGTCTTTGGGGCTTTTGGCTTTCAGGTCGGCCAGATTCAGGGATTCATTGGACATGATACATACCTTCACCGCTGAGAACGCGGCTTGAAGTGGAATTTCAGTACGGAAAATACGCCGCCCGGACGGGCGTGTTGTGATCTACATAAGCGCAGCGACGTTCGGAGTCAAACAGGCGTTCAGAACTTCAGAATGACCGCCAGAACGATGGCAACCATCAGAATGGTCGGAACCTCGTTCATCATGCGATACTGCCGCCCAGTGAGCTTATTCTGGCCTGCCAGGAAATCCTTCCTTCGGGCCATAAGCCAATGGTGGAACCAGGTCATCGCGATCACGCCCGCACCTTTGACCCAGGGCCATGCAAAATCCCATCCGACGATCCCCGGTGTGAACACCATGATCAGCCCGCATACCCAGGTTACAACCATCGCGGGGCGCATGATCACCCGCAGCAGCTTGTCTTCCATTTCAAAGAAGATGTCTTGCGCGCCCTCTACGGTCTGCGCTTTTTCGACGTGATAAACAAACAGTCTGGGTAAGTAGAACAAGCCGGCCATCCATGAGATCACGGCCATGATATGTAATGACTTCACCCACGGGTAAATCGTGAAAAGAAGGTCTGTCATGCCGGCTCCGAACGTTGTTCGGAACTCTCCCTAATAAAAAAAAAAGAAAAGAAAAAGGATGATGGTTTTGTAGGGTGCCAAAAATCCGTGGATTACTTTCTTACCCTAGCGTTTTCCCCAAGGGGACAGAATATCTGAGATCGCCAGTGATTCTGTTGATATAAATAAATTGTTATCTAAATCAATAAGTTAATATTGAATCATCGTATCTGATCTGTGGATAACCCGATGGGTATCGCTGGATAGATCTGTTATCCCAAGAGTTGGAGTTATCCTTGTCCCGACAGGATGAGATTTGAGCGACTCGGGGATCTTTGCCACAAAATTCCCGGGGTTGCGTGTCAACCGGAAAACCATACAAAACACTCCAGAACTCTCATCAATTTGCACACGGTGTTTTCCACATGTCTGTCCCCATTCTATTGGCCTCGGGATCTGTTATTCGCGCGCAATTGCTAAGGAACGCAGGTGTGCCGTTTGCAGTTCAAACGGCGCGCGTGGATGAAGAGGCGGTCAAAAGGGCGTTGCTGGCAGAGGATGCCTCACCACGCGATATTGCTGATACGCTGGCTGAGATCAAAGCGCGTAAGGTCAGCGACAAGAACCCCGGCGCCATGGTGATCGGGTGTGATCAGGTGCTGGATTTCGAAGGGCTGCTGCTGTCAAAGCCCGAAACCCCGGAACAGGCGCTGGCCCAACTGAAAGCCATGCGCGGCAAGCGGCACATGCTTTTGTCCGCAGCTGTGATCTATCAGGATGGTGAACCGATCTGGCGGCATGTGGGGCAGGTGCGTTTGCGGATGCGGGCCAGTTCCGATGCCTATCTGAAAGACTATGTTACGCGGAACTGGGACAGCATTCGCCATGCCGTCGGAGCCTACAAGCTGGAAGAAGAAGGCGTTCGCCTGTTCGCCACCATTGACGGCGACTATTTTAACGTTTTGGGTATGCCCCTGTTAGAGCTTCTCAACTTTCTGGCTGTCAAAGGGATGATCGAGCAATGACGGACAATCGGGTTCCTTTGGCCGGAGTGATTGGGCATCCCATCGGGCATTCGCGCTCTCCCAAGCTGCACGGGCATTGGTTAAAGACCTATGGGCTTGCCGGGCATTATATCCCGATGGACGTCGCCTCTGCAGATTTGGAGACAGTGCTGCGAACCCTGCCCAAAGCGGGCTTTGTCGGGGCCAACGTGACCGTTCCGCACAAAGAAGCGGCGTTGAAGATCGCAGATCATGTTTCTGACCGTGCAACCGTGATTGGTGCTGCAAATACACTGGTGTTCCGAACTGATGGTTCGATACATGCAGATAACACCGACGGGTACGGGTTTATGGAAAACCTGCGCAGTGGCGCACCTGACTGGAATGCGAAAGATGGCCCGGCGGTTGTGTTTGGTGCCGGGGGTGCTGCCCGTGCCGTTTTGCAGGCCTTGTCTGATGCCGGGGTGCCGGAAATCCTGCTGACCAACCGAACCCGCGCCCGCGCGGATCATCTGAAGGAAGAGTTCGGCCAACGCATTCGCGTGGTAGATTGGGTTCAGGCGGGGAATGTCATCGAAAATGCCGAACTGGTGGTCAATACGACCTCACTGGGGATGCAGGGCCAGCCAGAGCTGCGCGTGCCGTTGGATGGGTTGCAGCCTGGTGCCGTGGTAACGGACCTGGTCTATGCCCCGTTGAAAACCCGCCTGCTGCAAACTGCCGAGGAGGCCGGATGCACCACAGTCGATGGTCTTGGGATGTTGCTGCATCAGGCCGTTCCCGGGTTTGAACGATGGTTTGGGGTCCGCCCCGAAGTAGACGCGGATACGCGCGCGGCGGCCCTGGCATGAGTTTTGCGCTTGGCCTGACAGGCTCAATCGGTATGGGGAAAAGCACCACGGCGCAGATGTTCGTTGAAGAAGGGTGCGCATTGTGGGATGCGGATGCGGCGGTGCATCGGCTGTATGCCATTGGTGGAGCAGCGGTTGAACCAATGCGGGCAGCCTTTCCTGATGCGATACTTGACGGGGCGGTTAGCCGAAACGCGTTGAAACGGATTATCGCGGATGACCCGACCACGTTGAAAACGATTGAGGCGATTGTGCATCCACTGGTCGCTGCTGACCGCGCAGAATTTCGCGAAAGCGCTACAAGCGACATCCTGGTGTTCGATATTCCGCTTTTGTTTGAAACGGGCGGTGATGCAGCAATGGATGCGGTGGCCTGTGTTTCTATCCCGGCCGAAGACCAAAAACGGCGCGTGATGGAACGGGGCACGATGACCGAGGCGCAGTTCGAGCAAATCCGCGCCAAGCAGATGCCGAACGATGAAAAATGCGCGCGGTCGGATTTTGTGATCGTGACCGATACTCTGGACCACGCCCGCGCGCAGGTGCAGGATGTGGTCAGGCAGATACGGGCGGGGATGGCACATGCGTGAGATTGTACTGGATACCGAAACCACCGGGTTTGACCCCGAAAGCGGGGATCGGATCGTGGAAATCGGCGCCGTTGAGCTGTGGAACCACGTTGCCACCGGTGAAACCTATCACGTCTATATCAACCCCGAACGCTCGATGCCGGAAGAGGCGTTTGGCGTGCATGGTATTGGTCCCGATCTGCTGGACACCCCGCGCCCGCCGGAAAAGGGCGAAGTGACGCTGAAAGACAAGCCGGTCTTTGCAAAGGTTGGCCATGGGTTTCGCGAATTTGTTGGCGATGCGCGGTTAGTGATCCACAACGCCTCATTCGACATGAAGTTCCTGAATGCCGAGCTGAAATGGATGGGTGCCCCGCTTATCCCGATGGAGCAGGCGTTGGATACACTGGCAATTGCCCGTAAACGGTTCCCCGGTTCGCCAGCGTCACTGGATGCGCTGTGCCGTCGCTTCAATATCGACAACTCGAACCGTGTGCTGCACGGCGCGTTGCTCGACTCGGAAATTCTGGCCGAGGTTTATCTGGAATTGATCGGTGGACGGCAGCCTGATTTTGGTCTGTCGACATCCGCATCTTCTGCGGACGGAGGCAGCGATGATTGGCGAGCTGCACCGCGCAGCACACCATTGCCATCCCGGATCACCGAGGATGAACGCGCAGCACATGAAGCTTTCGTTGAAAAACTGGGCGAGAATGCCTTGTGGACCCGCGCCTGATCCGGTCAGGCACGGGTCAAAATCTTACGCGTCGGCTTTTTGGGCCTGTTCGGCCTGACGGCGCATCAACTCGTTGCGATAGAGCGCGACGAAATCGATATTGTCCAGGTTGACCGGCGGGAAGCCGCCATCGCGAGTAATGTCGCTGACGATGCGGCGCAGGAACGGGAACAACATGCGCGGGCATTCGATCATCAGGAATGGGTGCAGCTGATCTTCCGGCACACCTTCCACGTGGAACATGCCGCAATAGTCCAGTTCGCACAGGAACAGAATGTCATCCATGCCTTTGGCTTTGGATGTCAGGTTCAGCTTGATCGAAACTTCGAACTGATGGTCCGCCGCACGTTTTTTGGCGTCCAGATTCACCTGAACGGCGATTTCGGGCTGTACGTCTCCGGAAACGCCCTTTTGCGCCATCACGTTTTCAAAGGACATATCGCGGATGAACTGCCCCAGAACACGCATCTGAACCTGCGGGGCGGCTTGGGCCGCAGTGTTTTCTGCAGCGTTTTCTTCGGCCATGGATCTACTCCAAAAATGAAATTCGCCACTGCTTAGCAAGTTGGGCGCGGCACCTCAATGCTGGTGGGGACCTTCCACCCATTTCGAAGGCTTCGAGGGGTCTTTTTTTGGCCGAACTTCGGTGAATTCCCCATCGATGATATCGCCCTGATCGAACGGGTTCCCGCGGTTTTGATATCCGGGGCCCGGCCCCATCTGGAACTGGGTCACGGTAACCTTGGATTTCAGATAGCGGAAAACGGCGATGCGGACACCGGGAACTAACAACGCAAAACCAACGGCATCAGTGAAAAAACCCGGTGTCAGCAACAAAGCGCCCGACAACAGGATCATTGCCCCATGAGCCAGCGGTTCGGTCGGATCGTCCAATTCGGCAAAGGACCGTTGCAGCTGTCCAAGCGCCATGCGACCTTGTGTCCGTACCAAAACCGTGCCCAGAACCGCGGTCAGCACTACGATGGCAAGTGTCGGCCACAACCCAATCAAACCACCAACCTGAATAAACAGCGCGATTTCGATTATGGGCACCAACAAAAATGCCAAGAACAGATACATTTGCGTTATCCTTTCCCTTAGGCCGGGCTGTGGACTTGCCACTCACTGTCACCTACATAGTGGCATGAGGCCGTGTATACAAAGTCGCGGCGTTGAAAAGAGAATGAAATGAGCGACAACCCTATGATCCAGCTCCTGGTCCTGGCCGGAATTGCCATTTTCCTGATCCTGCGCCTCAAAAGCGTATTGGGCACGCGTGAAGGCTTTGAAAAACCGCCTGTGCAGCAACAGCCCGAAGCCCATAAATCGCGCCGCGGTTTCGAGGTGATCGATGGCGGCCCGGATCATGACATTACCGATCATGTCGCCGAAGACAGCGAACAGGCGCAAACTCTGGCTGCGATGAAACGTGTCGAGCCCGGTTTTTCGGTCAGTGAGTTCGTTCAGGGCGCGCGCGGTGCGTATGAGATGATCGTGATGGGGTTTGAAAGGGGCAATCTGGATGAAATCCAGCCTTTCCTGTCGGAAGAGGTGTTCGAGACTTTCGTTTCGGTCGTGGCAGCGCGCGAAGATCAGGGCCTGACCATTGAGGCCGAATTCATCGGTGTGCGGGAAACCACCCTGACGGATGTGAAATTCGACAAGGATACGAACCAGGCCGAAATCACGATGAAGTTCGTGGGGGAGCTGACCTCGGTCGTTAGGGATCGCGGAGGCGATATCGTCGAAGGCAACCCGAATACTGTGAAGCGCCAGAAGGACAGCTGGACCTTTGCCCGCGTCATGGGCAAGGACGATCCAAACTGGCTGCTTGTCGCCACGGACGCATGATTGCAACGCTTCGGTCGCTTTTACTGGTGGGTGCAATGACCATCGCCAGCGCTGCCGAAGCCGAGGCAACGCGATCCATACTGTCGTTTGACGATCTGCAGGGCTGGGCCGAGGACGACCACGGCGCGGCCCTTTCCGTATTTCTGAACACGTGCGGTGATCTGGATGACCCGGATTGGCGCGCCTTGTGTGGTGTGGCCAGAACATATGAACCGGATGCCGCCCGCGCCTTTTTCGAGTTATTCTTCCGCCCTGTTCTGGTCGAGGATGACAAAGAGGGCCTGTTTACCGGCTATTTTGAACCCGAGCTTGACGGCGCGCGCACCCGGACAGACCGTTTCAAATACCCGATCTACAAGATGCCGCCCGAAGCCCGTGCCGAAGGACCATGGCTGAGCCGTCGTGACATCCTGACCGGTGATGTGATGCAGGGCCGCGGGCTAGAGATCGCCTGGGTTGACGACCCTGTCGAGCTGTTCTTTCTGCAAATTCAGGGCTCGGGGCGCATTCGATTGTCGGATGGTGGTGCGCTGCGGGTTGGATATGGTGGTGCGAATGGTCACCCCTATCGGTCGATTGGTGTTGAGCTGGTGCGACGCGGGGTTCTGGGTGCGCATGAGGTCAGCGCCCAGATGATCCGTGCCTGGGTGCGCAAAAACCCCGAGGCCGGTGCCGAGTTGCTGCTTCACAACCCGTCATACGTTTTCTTTCGCGAAGTCTCACGCGTTGCCCCCGAATTTGGACCTTTGGGGGCGATGAACCGGTCGATCACGACAATGCGCTCGATTGCGGCAGACCCCGCCTATACGCCGTTGGGCGCACCTGTTTGGGTGGAAAAGGACGGTGAAAACCCGTTGCGACGGCTTATGATCGCGCAGGACACGGGCGCGGCCATCAAAGGCGCGCAGCGCGCCGACATCTTTTTCGGAACCGGTGAAGAGGCCGGGCAGGCTGCGGGCAGGCTGAAAGATCCGGGTCGGATGGTTCTGTTGCTGCCTATTCAGCGCGCCTATGCCCTGTTGCCGGATGAATTCTGATGACACGGCGCAAACTGACAACCGACGAGATCGAGCTATGGCGCAAGGTCACCAAACAGGCCGAGCGACTGCATCCGGACAGTCCGCAGAGTGTCCATCCGACCACCCTGCCGAAGCCCAGACCCAGAAAAACACCAAAACCCCGGTTTGAGGTGTTTGAGCTTGGTCAGAACCTTCAGCCGAAACCTAATCCAAACGATCTGAAGCCATCGGTGACGGATGCGCTGCGTGCCGCGCCTGTTCAGATGGATATCAAAGCTTTTGGCCGGATGAAACGCGGTAAGCTAAAGCCCGAAGGCAAGCTGGATCTTCACGGTATGCGGGTTGATACGGCCCATCCTGCGTTGATCCGCTTTATCCTGAGCGCACAGGCACAAGGTAAGCGACTGGTTCTGGTGGTAACCGGCAAAGGCAAGGACCGCGACGAACCCGGCCCGATCCCCACCCCGCGCGGCGTTCTGCGCAATCAGGTGCCGCACTGGCTGTCCATACCGCCGTTGGCGCAGGCGGTGATGCAGATCACACCCGCGCATATCAGCCATGGCGGCGACGGCGCCTATTACGTCTATCTCAGGCGAGTGCGCTAAAGATCCCGCCGGGAGCGGGAAATGCCGGTTTGGACCAGAACGCATACCAGCACGAAGAATACGCCAATCCAGATGAACTGCGTATTCAGCGAAATGCCAAGGTCAATCAGGACGCCAGTCAGGCCGGGACCTATGGCTGATCCAAGAACCATGACAGCCGCGGCCATCGCCTTGATCGCACCGATATGTCGGGTTCCGTAGAATTCGGCCCAGAATGCGCTGGGCAATGTGCTGTTTGCCCCAACGGTCAAAGCCAGGAAGACCAGCCCTAGGGTTGCGCCGCTGATCGAGTTTGTCATGCCCAGAATGACGAACCCAAGTGCGATCGGAAGCTGGTAGTAGGGCATGATCCGGGCGGTTCCCCATTTATCCAGCGCCCAGCCAGATGCAAACATGGACAGCAGGGATATTCCGGTAAAGATCGGAAATAGCGCCACCAGCTGGATATGCTGCCACCCCTTCACATCAGCCAGATAAACCTGATGAAAGAAAAACGCGGTGATAAATGCGGATGGCCCAAGCACTGATGGCACCATGAACCAGAACAGGGGATGGAACAGAGCGTCCCGGCGGGTCCAGTGTTTTCCCTGCATTCCCGATGCTGAAAACGCGTTGGCGAGGCTTTGTGGAGTTCTCTCTTCTCGCAGCAGCCGCATCAGGATCGGAATACCCAACGCCGTGATGCCCGCCGCGGCAATCCACAGCCAACGCCAATCCAGATAAACCATGGCGCCAACAAAGATCAGCGGCAGCAACGCCTCGCCAAGCGCATAGCCGGTGGACGCTATGGAAAGCGCTTTGCCCCGCGTAACCGTGAACCAGCGGGCCATTGCGACCACGGCAAGATGCGTGCTCATCCCCTGCCCAAATAACCGCAACAAAAAAATCACCAACGGCAACAGCAGCAGCCAAGTGTTCAGCGCCATTGCAATCGCGGCCAACGCCAGTCCCGCCAGCACAACCGGGCCCAAAACCCGTACGCGGAAGATATCCGTCAACCCTCCGGCCCAGATCATCACGACGGCGGACAGGGTCGTGCCTAACGTGTACAGCCCACCCCATGCGCCGTGGCTGAGGCCAAATTCCGAGCGGATTTCACCAGCAAAGACCGAGATGAAAAAGGTCTGCCCGAAACTGGACAGAAATGTCAGCAGAACGCCGGCCCCAAGCCAGGTCGCGTTGTCCGCAAGAAACCGGTGCAGGGAAACCCGCGTCACGGATTACTTACCTGGGCCTGGCCGGTTTCAGTCAGCACGATTTCTGTGGCGCCAGCAGGATTGCGCTGGCTTGGCGGCACGAGAATGTCGATCCCGCGCCGGTCATCGCGCCCAAATGTTTCGCTGACCCGGCGCACAGAGCGGAGGATAGTCAATAAGGCCGGAGAAGTAGCAGCCACAAAGTGGGAGGATTCCGCATCGCTGTTGAAGGCAGTCGTATCCAGGATTTCAATCGGATAATCGGACAGCTTCTCGGCCGATCCGATATTGCCAAGCCTTTCACCATCGGCGGTTCCCCTCAACCGGCCGGAGACGTTCAGGACCTTGTCTTTCTTGGACACCATCAGGACAAAAGGATCAGGAGGATTTTTGATACTGTTCATCTGCGACCGAAAAACATCCACATCCAGATCGGGCGATATCAGAATAAGGCCTTCCAGATTTCGCTTTGCCCAGCCCGGCTGTTTCAGTTCGGTTTGCCGTATCATCTCCATTGCCAGCGCGCCGCCCATTGAATGCGCCACAAGGGCTACTCGCTTGACCCCCATGGACTTGAGTAGACGAATGGTTTCTTCCAGCCCATCACGGGCAAACAACATACTGTCCAGATCATAGGCATAACCATAGCCTGTCGCGCGGCTGGGCCATGAATAGACAAGGATTTGACCGGGAATGCCGATATCATGCGACAGCTGAGCGGCCCGGAACAATGTCTCTGTCTGAGTGGAGTTATAGCCGTGCACAAAAATCGTAACTTCCTCGGCCCCACTCAGCCTGTCTTTCAGCTGTTGCGGCCCGCTTAGCTGATCTACCTCTGCCAGCACGAACTGTTTTCTCGGGTCAGGGTTTGCGTATGAAAATTTAAGGCTTCCCGGTGAACGCCCCGGTGGTATCGACACGGTGGTTTCCAGAAATTGCAGGCGTTCTGCGCGGCGGAATCCATACGCGCCATCGGGCTCGCGCGCACGCGTCGTGGCCGCAAAAACCGTTTCGGGAGTTCCGATTTCCAATGCAGATGGAAGGGTTTCGGATACAGTCCGGTCAACACATGCCGCCAGCACGACCGGACACAGAATGAAGATTAAGAAACGCAGCACGGACAGCCCCCGGAACCAATTGCCGACACGCTATCTTATTCTAATCCCGCGTCCAGCACGGCGACGCGAAAAAGCGGCAGAAACTGGCCCGAGCGGTTACAATCTGTAACAGACCGTATCCGTACGAAACCGATCTCTGCCGGTGCTGTTGGACCTAGACCTCCGTATCCTCGTCCTGTTCCTTGTGCGGCATTTCTTCGATCAGGCGGGTTTCCAGCAATTGCCCGTTCCGATACAGGATCGGATAGGCCACTGCGGCGATGTGGCTGTTGAATTCCCGAAACGCGCGCAGGGTTTCCAGGTGGATATCGCTGGTCTCAAAGCTTTCCGTACTGCCGTGCTGCAGGCGTTTGAGGTGGCGTTTGCGGCTGTCACGCTCGGCCCGTTTGATTTCGGTTTTCTCAAGGCTCAGCAGACGGGCGCTTTCCAGATCGTCCGAGATCAGAACGTTTGAGGCCAGTTTGAGGTTGGCCAGGATGCCTTCGTGCATCTCAACCAGTTCCGACCAGCCCTCTTTCGAAAATGAAGCGCCTTTCTTCCGCATGTCGCCCGCCAGAACAGTCAGCCGCTTGGCAACAACGTCGCCCGCGGTTTCCAGCCGGATTGCGTATTCCATCAGGTCGCGCGCCACTTTTGCGTTTTGCTTTCCGAATGTCTCCTCGGGAATGGCGGCCACGAATTTTCGAATACCCGACAGGCAGTCGTTCACATCTTCGTCCATGTCCCTTACGGCGCGTATCTGGTCCTTGTCGCCGCTGCGGTACAATTCCAGTGACGGGCGGAACATCGACTCGACCAGATCGCTCATCCGCAGCAGTTCACGCTTGAGGCTGGACAGCGCCTGGGAGGGGCTGCCGGCGGTGCGCACATCCAGCGCGCTGGCCGGGCGACCTGCCTGGGCCAGCGCGTTCGCAGATTTCGGGTCCGGAAAAAACTGCTCGAACGGCGCACGCAATCGCCCGCAGAACGGCAGTGCCAGCAACAGCAACGAAGCATTGAACGCCAGATGCGCATTGACCAGCATCTGACCGCCCTGCAAATCCCCCAGAACACCGGCACGCAGTGCCGCAGTCGCTGCGAAAAGGGTGACAATCGCCCAGCTGCCGCGCAAGGCCAGGTTGGCAAAGGGTATGCGCCTGGCGGGCATTTCCATCCCCCTGCTCAGCCAAACAGGTATGAAAGCTGAACCGAAATTGGCCCCCAATACCAGCGACAGCCCGGCGGCAAACGGGATTGCGCCGATCTGGACCAGCGTCACACACATCAGGATCGCCGCGACCGAGGAATGCATAACAAAGGCCAGCGCGCCGCCGACCAGAAACGCTGTAATATAGTCGCGCGCCAGATACTCGGCGACGGCAGGCAAAAAAGCACTGTCCCGGATCGGGTCCATGGCTTCGCGCAAAAAGCGCAATGAGATCAGGATGAACGCAATCCCCATCAGGATGCGCCCCAATTGCCGGGGCTTCTTGGCCTCGGTCTTGACAAACAGATACCCACCAACCGCGAGAAGCAATGGTATCAGCCAACCCAGCTGGAACGACAAAACCTGAATGATCAGCGCCGAACCGAGATCAGCGCCCAGCACGATTGCAAGGCCGGTGGGAAAGGTCAGGAACCCCCCAGCAGCAAAACCCGATGTCAAAAGGGCAACCGCTGCCGAGCTTTGCAGAACCACCGCCATTACAATGCCGACCATTGACGCCTGTGCATAATGGCTTTGGCCCGTCATGAGGCGCTGGAACGAAGCCCCATAGCTGCGCTCGATCCCTGTGCGGACCATCCGCACTGCGTAAAGTAGCAGCATCGTGGCTCCGGCCAGGCTGATGAGAAAGCTTACTATCGCCATGATCCTACCCGTTCACCAAATCCAGCATCTCCCCGTGCAGTTCGGGTGTTGCCGCTGAAATCACCCGGCCGTCAGAGTTCAGGTCAAGCGGCCGACCCTCCCAATCTGTCATCACCCCACCCGCAGCTTCTACCACGGCCATCACTGGCAGGTAGTCATAGGGCTGAAGGTCATAGTCGATCACAGCATCCACATGGCCCGCCGCCAGAAGGGCATGGGGGTAGCAATCATAGGCGAACCGTCTGGTCTGTCCAGACTGCATCAGCCTGTTGAATAACGCTGGATGATCGCGATAGATCTTGTCCCCCTCGTTTACAAAAAGAATGGACTGATCCAGCCGTGTTTGGGCCGAAGTCGTGATCTCACGGCCATTCAATGTGGCGCCCCGGCCAACAACGCCGGTAAAAATTTCATTTATCGCTGGCATGCCAATCACGCCGATATCCGGTTTACCGTCAACCAGATGCCCCAACAGAAATCCAAACAGCGGATGCCCGGACAGGAATGACCGGGTTCCATCGATCGGGTCGATGATCCAAACCTGGCGACAATCCTGACCCTCGAACCCATGTTCTTCGCCAAAGACGCCGTGATCGGGGAAATGCTGTCCAAGATAGGCGCGAACCTGTGCTTCAACACCCTTGTCGGCCTGTGTCACCGGGCTTTCGTCCGACTTGAACTCAACCCCCAGCGCGCCACGAAAATACCCCCGCGCTGCTTCGCTGGCCAGGTCAGCTATCTTTACCGCATGAGACAGCAGGTCGGTGCTTTCATCGGTCTGTGACGTCTTTGGATTCAGCATTTGTTTCTATCCTGTTTAACGATGATTGCGATCCCGGAGCGGTTACAAATCAGGAACGACCATTTGGCGGTCTCGCCTCGATCTCATCTCAACACATCCCACAATAATCCTACAAATCAACAAATACTCAAACAAAAAAACCCAAATATCCACGCTTTCACAAAAGTATGTGGATTTTGAAACATGATTCGATTCTCAGAACATGCAGGCAAAGGCTGGCTACACGCAAACAGGCGCACCCAAAGGCCAGAGGGTTGTGACGAAAACAAGAGTGAGCTCCTGTGGACGTCCCGGCCCCTACACACTTGAAGACAAAGATTTAACTTATCCAGTAAACAAGTTTCCGGGCATCGTGCCGCCTTTAGCAGCATTTCGGAGCTGAGCAAAACCGCGACCGCCGAAAGCCGTGATTCCGAAGACCGACTGCAGACAGTTAAATACACTGAAATCTACCTAATGAATTGTCATGGAATACACTTCTAGGTAACGCGATCCAGCTATCTGAATTAAGGTCAGCAGTTCCAGGGTTGGCTAAGGTCTCTACATTTCGCTTATCCAGTGATCACTGTAAAGCGGGCCCAGGTCTCGGAGGGTCAGCGTCTTGCCCGACGACAGATCGATAACAGGCTTATCCAAAATAAGTTCTGCACGATCGAGCCCGCGAAAAAAGGACATTGCCATATTCTCATCCCGCGAGTCCCGGTGCCGGGATGGCCATGCGCGAAATGTATCAAGTTTTGATGTGATATGTGAGGCGAGGTCATCACGTACAAAAAATGCGTTCACGCCGGCCGAGTTTGTTCCGACAAATTGATACCCTTTCGCAGCGGCCAGCATTTTGAACGCACCCAGAGATGCACCATAATACTGGCCTGAATAATGTGCCGAGAAACGTTCGAAGCCCGGATCGTAAGGGACAGTCAGATTATGCAAATCACCAAAGATCGCGTTGTATTCAACAATCAGTATCGCCGGAGATACGGAGCTAATCGCATCCAGCACCCAATAGTCGTTGCCGTCAATATCGACACTAAGAATGCCAATTTCGCCCGACAGATCGTGCTCGATCAGCAGAGTGTCGATATTTTCCGCAGTAATAAAGGCTTCAACGGGCGTTATGTCATTGAAGACGTGGATTGGATCTGCCCGAACATACGCAATATTCGCGGCTGACCCATCCATGATCAGACCGCGCCACCCCCTGTGGCGCACCAAAAAGCGCGTATTCGCTTCGGTATAGTTTTCAACTCCAAACTCAACAAAGACGCGTGGTATGCTTGGCAGTTGCGAGACCAACCATTCGATAATGCCATCTTCCCCGAATTGAGAATGGATGCGGAATTCTGCGTCGGCGATACATTCAAGCCTTTCCATCGCCTGAACCTGCCGGGCAGCAACCTGCCCAGTGGCCAGCAGTAACCGTTCCTGGCGCCCCGCAATTTCAGCGAGATGAGCTGCAGTCATCTGCGGGGCCGGCGCAGACAAAGGCAGCGTTTCGGAAGAATGCAAGAAGCGCGATAAGACCCGACGCAGTTTCACGATAGGTTTCCGTAGTTGAATTGTAGCAATGGTATCAAGAGTCTGTAAGATTTGGTATCAGCAAAAGATCAGTATGCGGAGAACCGGCCTTGGACTCGCCTTGTCGCAATGCCTCGTACATCTGATCAAGCGCATCAAGTGATAGCTGGTTTAGGCTATTCGGGTTAGATGTGCCAAGATCAATGACCTGGATATCGTCGCGTGATGCGATTGCGTCGCGTAACATTTTGTAACCCCCGGAACGCTCAAGACCATAGGGCCAAAACTCAAGCACAACCGGGCAACGCATTGTGGCCATTCTTTTTGCACAGGCCAGCACGTGACCTTCATGCCCTTGCGTATCGATCCAAATCAAATCGGGCCCGTCTTCAGGCAGCAGGCCATCCTCGACTAAACTGTCAAAGGTCCGAACCGGCACATCCTGAAGGATCCAATCGCCCTCATCATGTAGATTATTCGCGATGTCGCCTGAGACGCGAAGGCGATGGTCTCCGAAATTGGAAGGCGAGAGCTCCATCTGCATCGTGCCGTTTCTGTCCGATACTGCCATTTGGTGGCAGGACACCTTGTGATCTACGTCATGCAGGAAAGTGTTAGCGCGCAAAAGTCGAAAGTTTTGCGGGTCTGGTTCAAAAGCGATAACGCGGTCAAAACCACGCCGTGCCGCATGGATCGAATGGGAGCCGATATTCGCTCCGATATCCACGAAACATGACGTCGCGATTTCATGCCCATTTTGGGCAAGAATCTGCATTACATCATCAATGGCGCGCTCCTGGAACTGGCCAGTCTGACGAAGAGACCCGCCAATCACGGAATCATTTCGGTGGGTTATCCAGTGCCCTCCTTCGGCACCGCGCGACATGACGAGTTCCGAGTTTTGCACGAAGGGTTCGGGTGAAGCCCATTTTGTTGTCGAGATTTCAGCCTCCCCTGAAAGGAAAGTTGCCCCGTTGCCATCGTCTTCTGAGGATTTAGGTGCTGCGTTCAAGCGTTGGCTCGTCGGCCAGTGTAGCGCCAGATATTCCGGGCTTGCCATCCATTGCTGGAATTGGCGCCGAGGAGATCCGTCGTGATTCAATACCCACCTACGAAATATCCCGCGCGGCTTACCGCTCGCGTGGAAGAGCAGCCTCCGCAATGTCCGGACTGGACGCCCGTTCGTTGTGCGGAACAGCTTTTTTTCAAGCGCTCCGCGCTTGGGTTGAACTTGGGTCATTGTGTGCGTTCTTTGCAGTTGCATGATATCATCGCGAAGGCTCGACACTTCCGTGGCGAGAGGTGGAACGTTGCCCAGCGCCCGGTGAATCTCTGATAATGCTCTGTCAAACCGGTAGACACCTTGGATCAGGTCCATCCCAATTCGAAGCGAAAACGCCTCATCCAGAGCACCGATCTCTGGTCCATCAACCTGTGCTACCACTGCATAATCAAGCGAAACATCTGTGAAAAGACTGATCAAATGAGCAGCTGTTTCCTCTCTTGGCTCACTGCCCTGCAAACGAAGAATCACGTTGCGCTCGAACCCGACATGCTCGGTGAGAAAACTGGTTAACCCCGGAGGCAGCGGTCGCAAGTGCGTAGGGTCAAGATGAAAATTGACCAAGCTAACAAGTGGATTTTCCGGATTGGGTGTTTCCAAAATCAAAAGCCCACCAGGGCGCAAAACACGGTGCGCCTCTGTTACCAGTTCGCGAATATCGTCAAAAGGCAGATGCTCGATCAAATGAAATGCGGACACTAGGGCAAGCGCGTTGTCTGGCAGCGCTTTCAACGCCGGCAGAGCCTCCATCTGTTCAACCGCCAGACCTTTTTGGTGAGCGATATCAAGCATCCCCTTGTCGATATCGACGCCGCGTGCACTCAGGCCAGCCTCTTCAAGAATTTCCAACCATTCACCTCGACCGCATCCCAGATCAAGCGCCTGTGCGTCCCCTTTCTGAGCGGCGAGTGGCGACAGGAAGGGCTGGTATACTCGCAAACGCTCCCGAATAAGAGAAGGATCGCCACGAAATCGTGCCTCGAAATCGCGATAGAAGGTGTCAGTCATACTCCGTACTTTCACATTTGCATGGTTTTGTCCGAGATGATCGCGCTTTTCTCGGATATTTATCTGATTGTTAGTACAAGTCAGGACGGAGGTCATCCCGTTTCTGGCTCGGAAATCACGCGTTCCTTCGCGTTACGTATTAGGTCAGAGGATCTGCCAGCTTAGGTGTGATCGGCGAAGGATCAAAACACCCTTAATCTGATATCACTCTGACCCCAAGCCGTTCTGGATAAGAAAGTAGACGGCCATAAACGGTGATGTGAATCAGAGATCCAATCACCTTTTCCTGCAGTTCATATACAATCCAGTTGGCGATGGTATCCGGATGCTACGGCCGATTGTTCTGCCAAGAACCTCTGGCGGCGGCAATCGAGATGCTTCAGGTCACTCCTTCAGCATCCATTTCAGCGTCTCTTCCAGAGTGTGACGGATGCCGATCGGGATCAGGTTTTCCAGAAGTGTGGGATCGCCCATCAGAACCTTGATTTCTTGTGCACGCATAAAGGCAGGATTAGACACCACCTCGATCTCATGGCCGGTTATGGTTCGGCACATGTCCAGAATCTCTGCCAGCGCGGTTGCTTTACCGGAGCAGATATTCACGGTTTCACCTTCGGGCGCGTTTTCCAGAAGCAACCTGTATACTCGCGCAACATCGCGTACATCGGAAAAGTCCCGCGCGACATCCAGGTTTCCCAATTCTATCTGTGGCTGCTTACGCCGGAAATGAGAAACGATCTTGGGAACAAGAAACTTGGGGTCCTGGCCAAGACCGGTATAATTGAATGGTCGGGCAATAACGACAGGAAGACGGTCGTTATACAGCCGGGCCATGTGCTCCATTGCAAGTTTTGAAACCGCGTAATCGTTAACAGGTGCCGGGGGGGTAGATTCCCCTATGGATGGCACGGCGGCGTTACCATAGATATTCGCGCTACTGGCCAGAACGACGGCTTTGCGGCCATGTCCGGTGTTGGCAAGCGCTTCTAGTAAGCACCGCGTCCCCATTAGATTGACCTGATAAAAGCTCTCGGCGGTTCCGTGTGCCACAAATGCGACCCCTGCCAAATGCAGCACCGCGTCCGGAGCGACATGGGTAATGACCTGCTCTAGACCCGATGAATCTGTCAAATCTGCTTCCAGATATTGGGAATCAGGCTTGGGGGCCGGATTTGTTCCGATGCCCCAAACGTCCCACCCTGCTTCTGCAAGCTCTATTGCGGCATAGTGTCCGGTAAAGCCATAGCGTCCGGTAATCAGAACTCGGGGTGCCGGCATCAAAAGGACACACCCTTTTCGTTACGTGCAAGATCCGCCTCAACCATCATCTGGCAGAGTTCCTCCAAAGATGTTGTCGCCTCCCAACCAAGCTCTTGTTTTGCCTTGCTCGCGTCGCCAATCAGCAAATCCACTTCAGCAGGGCGATAGAATTTGGGGCTAATCCTCACAAGAACACGGCTGCCTTCGGCGTCCACCGCCACTTCTTTCTCACCTTCACCTTCAAAACGCAGCTCGATACCCGCGCTCTTGAAAGCCATGGAGACAAAATCCCGCACTGTCTCGGTGCGACCGGTCGCCAGTACAAATGTATCGGGTTCATCAGCTTGCAGCATACGCCACATGCCATCCACGTAATCCCGGGCAAACCCCCAATCGCGCTTTGCGTCAAGATTGCCCAGCTCAAGGCAATCAAGTTGACCCAGTTTGATTTTGGCAACCGCGTCAGTGATTTTGCGTGTTACGAACTCCAACCCTCGCAAAGGGCTTTCGTGGTTGAACAGAATACCTGAGCTGCCGAATATATCGTAGCTTTCTCGATAATTGATGGTCATCCAATGCGCGTATAGTTTGGCAACACCGTAGGGGCTGCGCGGCCAGAACGGAGTCGTCTCGCGCTGCGGTACTTCCTGAACCTTGCCGAACATTTCGGAAGTGGAAGCCTGGTAGAACCGGATTTTGGGGTTCACTATTCTGATAGCTTCCAGCAAATAAAGTGCGCCAACGCCGGTGATCTGTGCGGTTGTGTGCGGTTGTTCAAACGAGACGCCCACAAAGCTTTGAGCCGCCAAGTTATAGATCTCATCCGGTTCCACCTTCTGAATAAGCCGGATCATTGTCCCCATGTCAGTCAGGTCGAGTTCCGACAGATCCAGATTGGGATGGTTACGAATACCAAGCTCTTCAATGCGCCAGAAATTCGTGGAAACAACCCGACGGAAGGTCCCCACGACGTTATAACCCTTGTTCAGCAACAGCTGAGCGAGATAGGCACCATCCTGTCCTGTGATACCTGTGACGATAGCAGTTTTTGTCACTCTTAATCCCTTTCTGTTTTGTCTTTTGCCTGTCGGAAAATCCTGGCCGACATGAGCAGTGCTTTTTTGTCAACTTAGTAGTGTGTGCAAGACCGCTTTAGTATTATTTCACGCGCAAGGGCTACAAAACTGGCCAATTCAAAGCTCTGTATTGGAATTGAAACCTGCGAACCCAAGCTTAGAACCAAGAGCGCGGACTTTCTGATGAAAGATTGGGCCTGCGATAAGTCGTGAAAGACGTCAATATGCATCGGTTTTTTTGGGTGCGTACATTGCCCGCCCCATATCCCGAGCCACATCTGACCAACTGCGCAGTGGCGCGGTTTTGATTTTTTCTTCCAGTTCTGAACGGTGGGCAGCGTTATTGAGCCTTAAGACGGCCTCGCCGATGCTTTGGACGCTCATTGCATCACAATATTCAACAAGATCCATTCCTACTTCGACGAGCGAGCTATTCTGGGCGACTACGGCCGTTTTTCCGTAGGCCAACGCCTCGCCCACGGGCAGGCCCCATCCCTCGTAAACACTCGGCATCAGCACGAACTGGCAGTTCTTGTAAAGGACGCCAAGCTCCTCATCTGTTGGTCCGTCAACCATGCTTACATAGCCGTATATATCGCCTGTCCCCTCTAATAGGTTATCGAACTCGTCTGTAAGCCAGCCTTTGCGGCCGGCAAACACAAGCTTAGGCAGATCAACATGGCCCTGATCAACAAGGTACTTCCACGCCATCGCGGTGCGCCAGATATTCTTGCGTGGTTCGACCGTACCAACACAAAGCGCATAAGGCTCACCAATAATTTTCCGCAGGTGGACACTTAGCTGGCTGGCGTCTTCAAGATGGGGGAAAGCGTCGAACGAAATCCGCGAAGACACGGGCCCTTGTTTCTGGGCATTCTCGTCTTCGAGCCCAATCTTGGACAACCCCGCCTGCGCCAAGGGAACAGCGGTCGCATTTCTCTGGATATCGTGTGCTTGAAAAAAGCGTAAAAGATCCTGCCGGGTCGCCTCAGAGATTGTCATGTAGCGGCTTGTGTACTCCCGACTGTCTAAAAGCCAGTCATAAAATACATAAGGCATGCTTCCAGCTGTAAACTGTGGTGCCACGATAGGGATCAGATCGTACACCAGCGAATGTACTTCCATCCCACTCGCTTTCGCCTTTTTGAACGCCTGAGTGTGGCGCGCCAGCCAACTGCTGTCCAGAAGCACAAGATGGTCACCTTCTATTGCCACATCGAACAAAGGTTGCTCGGTTCGGCGAGACCCCGAGGTTTCGACTGGTGCTTTCTTCCGCCGGGCCGCGCGCCACATCTCTGATGACATGTCCTTTTTTCGAAATACGGACTCTCTTCTGAGAAAGCTCATCACATCCAATTTGGTGCGGTGGAAGAAATACTTTGCAGGGCGGTTCCGGTACCCGTCCAACATTGGAAGATTTGAGCGCGCGGATTTCCAAGGATAGAAAATCTGCCGCAGCTTAGCTGGCGACGTAAGGGTTTCTCGACCCATTTCCTCCAGAAGCAAACAGCGCTGAACACCGGAGTTTGCATCGCACCAACAAAGGTAAACAAGCTTTGGATCGCTTAGTTTAGAAAACTCTGAGATCAACTCAACAACAACACGCTGAATGCCCGAGTAGCGATCAACTTTTTTGATATAGTCGATTAGTCCTGAGATATCGAAGAATACTTTTTTGCCATCTTGGTTAAACGTAGGGGCGTTCATAGCTTACTCTCCATGCAGTCTGCCAGATGAAGTGGTCTCATCTTCTTGGATTGTTTCGCAGTAATACCGAAGTGTACTGATTTTAAGGGCTTTTGCGACTAACTCGACTTCATGAGCAAGTAATCGCGCTTTTCTGGAAAATTGAGGTTCACACAACAGAAGGGCTGACTCTTGACGGCGAGTGTGGCGTCTGCCTGACAGAATGCCGAGTAATGCTGAGACCTGCGCGCAGCGCCGAGGTCGATTGGACCAAAACCACGTGACATTTTAGAGGGGAATTGCCAGGCATGACAGTCCTTTCAAAGTTTATGGGCTCTATTGCCGGGATGGGTAACGGTCCCGTTAGTCCAGTCTTTGCAATACCGCTCGCACGTCCGCTGCAACGTTCGACCAAGCGCGAAGCTGCGGTTTATGCGCAGCAATGCGTGCGCGAAGGTTCTGAGCGAACTCCGGATCTGTCAGCAGCCTTGTGATATGGTTTGCAAGTTGATCAGGCCGATCTGGATCGAAATAGACACCAAGATCTCCGCACACTTCTTTCAGAACCGCCGCAGTAGAGCAAAGCGCTGGTGTACCGAACCACAAGGCTTCACCGGCGGGTAAACCCCAGCCCTCCATTCGGCTAGGCATGACAAGTGCCAAAGCATTCTTGTACAGGTTTACAAGGTCTGTCTGATTGGGGTTCTCGCGGAAGACCACGTGCTCACGGATCGTTGTGCATTCGTCTGATTGCAGATAGGTGCTTGTTTTGTGACGCAACGCCCCTGCCAGAACCAAAGTGGGTACGTCTTTCCCGTCACGCTTCAGAATGCGCAATGCTTCGAATACGACATCCAGGTTCTTGCGGCCCAGCATCGATCCAACTGTCATGATATATGGATTATCCGGAATATCTTGCTCGGATTGCTCGGTTCCCTCGGGGCATTCATGAACCAAGGGGACTGCGTAGACCTCTGGCGCTTCCGGCAGAACACCTTTTTCGGAGAAGTCCAGAACTTCCTGTCGCGTAAATTCGGAGTTTGTTAACAGCGCCTTGGCGCGGGAAACCAGCAGTTGGTTATCCCCTATGAAGTTGCGCGGGAAACTTGCCAGCTGGTGTTCAAAATCGTGCATGGGGATCATGTCATGCAGCAATGGAATGATATCGCAAGACACCCCTTTACGATCCAGAGTGCACAGGATTTCAACGATCAACTTGGGCCGCCCACAACTCACCAACGTCTTTCCAGACATGTCGATGGGCGTCATGTCTGGGGCTATCGCCTCCCAGGCTTTGCGGTTTCTGCGCCCGACCAGCGGTCTGACGGCCGCCAGCACCAGATCCCTCATAATTGACTTGGTGTAGTGGTGACTGCGCACGCGCAATTGCCGGATACCGATTGGAACGTTCAGGTCAACGCCACCATCTGCTCGTATGGTTGGGAATACTTCTAGAAGTTCATTATGACCCTGCGAGAAAACGGCGAATCTGACGGACGCGTCCTGTTTTCTGAGCTCAGCGCCAATCTCGGCAACGACCCTGGCGATCCCGTAATAACGCAGCTTACCGGTCGAGGCTAAAAGCACCTCGGTCAGGTCATAGACAACCTGCCGCTTCTTGGCTGCATTGAGATCGTTTTCCATTTCCGTTTTCCTTCGGCCACCCGGTCAGTCTAAAGCGGTTATCCAACCGTGTCCTAGACCCTGGAATAGACGTCCTCATAGCGGATGATGTCATCTTCGCCCAGATAGCTTCCGGTTTGCACTTCGATCAGCACCATTGGAACCTTGCCTGGGTTTTCCATGCGATGCACAGCGCCAAGCGGAATGTATACGGACTGGTTTTCAGTGACCAGCTTGACGTCGTCATCGACGGTCACCTTCGCGGTTCCCTCAACAACAATCCAATGTTCGGACCGGTGGTGATGGCTTTGTAGCGATAGTGCTGCGCCGGGGTGTACATGAATACGCTTGACCTGAAAACGTCCGCCAACCACCAGGCTTTCAAACCAACCCCACGGGCGGAAATCCTTGGGAAAAATGGTGGCCTGGCTTGCGCCCTTGACTTTGAGCGCCTCGACAGCCTTCTTCACGTCTTGCGCACGGGATTTGTCCGCCACCAAAACCGCGTCGGATGTAGCCACAGCGATTATGTCCTTCAGGCCGATGCCGACCACTTCCAAATTACCCGCCTCAGAACGCAAAAGCGTGTCATTACAGTCTATTGAGGTCGCATTACCTGTGGCCACAACTCCGTTGTCATCCGGTCCCGCCTCACGCCAAACCGAACCCCAGTCACCCAGGTCAGACCAGCCAGCAGAAAATGGAACAACGCTCAGGTTGTCGGCCTTTTCCATCACCGCATAGTCGATCGAGATATCTTCGGCCTGTTTCCAGGCCTCTGGGTCCAGCCGTAGAAAACCCAAGTCCGTTTTGGCAGCTTCGCAAGCGGCTCGGACTGGGCTCATCAGCGTCGGGGCGTGGGTTTCAAAAGCGGCGATGATGTCACAGGCCCTGAAAAGAAAGATGCCACCATTCCACAGATGCTTGCCGTCGGCTAGCATAGCGGTGGCGGTTTCTACATCTGGCTTCTCGACAAAGCTGTCGAGTTTGACGGGAGCTGTGCCCTCCGGTGCTCCAGCCAGCTTAAGATAACCATAACCGGTTTCGGGCCGATCGGGTGTTATTCCAAAGGTTACCAGCTGCCCGGTGCGGGCCGCTGGAATACCCGCAGCCACGGCTGCACGAAAAGCGCCCGCATCAGGTACAACATGGTCGGAGGGTTGGACCAGCAATAGGGCTTCGGGGTCGGACTTCGCCACGTGCAAGGCGGCCGCCAAAACCGCAGGCGCAGTGTTGCGCCCATCAGGTTCAATCAGAATAGTACCCGGATCAATGCCAGCCGCCTGTAACTGTTCAGTCACGATAAACCGGAAATCTGAGCCGGTCACAACGACTGGCGCGTAATAATCCGCCCCCGTCACGCGCCGGGCCGAGGATTGAAACAGGGTCTCGTCCCCGGTGATCGCTGTAAACTGCTTGGGATAGGATTTCCGGGACAGCGGCCAAAGACGGGTGCCAGAACCACCGCAAAGAAGAACAGGAGTGATGGACACGATCAGATAACCTTTGCCAATAAATGCAAGTGCCTAGTGTCAACTTAAGGGCGCAATTTCAAGGTTGTTCCACTACCACTGGGTACGTTTTGGCGAAAAAACGCTAAACACCTGCCCCCTGAGACCGCATTGTCCAGGCATTTCGGCCTCAATTTCCCAGTTGAGGTTCGATCGCCACGTTCCTCCAACGTGGCATGCCTCAGACAAACCGCCACGCTTCCAGTTGGCAAAAGGGAAAAGCGGCAGTATCGGATCCGAGCTGCTACAAAACGTAACGGCTCAAATCCGCCGACTTGGTCAATTCACCCAGATTGTCGTTCACGAATTCTGCATCGACCGTTATTTCTGTTCCGGCCCGGTCTGGTGCGGTGAATGACAGCTCTTCAAAGACCCGTTCCATGACTGTGTAAAGTCGCCGCGCACCAATGTTTTCAATGCTCTGGTTCACATCGGCTGCGATCCGCGCCAAGGCAGCAATACCATCCTCGGTAAACCCAACCGTGACCTCTTCGGTGGCCATGAGGGCTGTATACTGCCGGGTCAGTGCGTTGTCTGTTTCAGTCAGGATGCGCACGAAGTCTTCCTCGGTCAGCGCGCGCAGCTCTACCCGAATGGGCAGACGGCCTTGCAGCTCGGGCAAAAGGTCTGACGGTTTGGCGATATGGAACGCGCCGGATGCGATGAACAGGATGTGGTCGGTTTTCACCGGACCGTGTTTTGTCGAGACGGTTGTACCTTCGATCAGGGGCAGCAGGTCGCGCTGCACCCCTTCGCGACTTACATCACCGCCACGCGCTTCTGTGCGGGCACAGACCTTATCAATCTCGTCCAGAAAAACGATGCCATTCTGTTCCACCGATTCCAATGCGGTGCGGGTGACCGTCTCATCGTCCAGCAGCTTGTCTGCCTCTTCTCCGATCAGCACGTCATAGCTTTCGGCGACAGTCAGACGTTTCCTTACAGTGCGCCCGGCAAACGCCTTGCCAAAGATATCGCCCAGATTCATCATCCCCATCTGACTGCCAGGTTGTCCTGGGATATCGAACATCGGCATTGGGTTTGAACTGTCCGCGACGTCCAGTTCGATGACCGTTTCATCCAGTTCACCCGCCTTGAGCTTTTTGCGGAACATCTCTCGTGTGCCTTCACGGGCATCCGTACCAGCGATGGCGTCAATCACGCGGTCTTCGGCGGCCTGATAGGCTTTGGCCTTGACGTCTTCGCGCATGAATTCCCGTGTTTGCAGAATGGCGGCATCGGCCAGATCGCGGATGATTTGTTCCACGTCGCGACCGACATAGCCTACCTCGGTGAACTTCGTGGCTTCGACCTTGATAAAGGGTGCGCGCGCCAGCTTGGCCAGACGGCGGCTGATCTCGGTCTTGCCGACACCGGTGGGGCCGATCATCAGGATATTCTTTGGATACACCTCTTCGCGAATATCGTCCGGCAACTGCTTGCGGCGCCAGCGGTTGCGCAGGGCAACGGCCACAGCGCGCTTGGCATCCTTTTGCCCGATAATGAATCGATCCAGTTCCGAGACAATCTCGCGCGGGGTCAGGTCGGTCAAAGGGCAATCCTCTCGGTCGTATTTGCGTGATGCGGTCTAGGTAATCATGGCTTTGACGAAAACAAGCAAACCGCGGGTCTTGGCCGCGTTGGTTAACAATGCCTCATGCGGTTTGCAAATCCTTTGCTTGGGGAAAACACGAACCCTCTGTTACGGTTGCGTCAGGGTTACGAGCGTCAGGAGCATACAGAATGACGAAGATTGCCAAGATTACCCTGTTGTTTGTGGTGTTTGTGGATCTGATTGGGCAAGGTCTGGTCTTTCCCATCATCAATTCGCTGATCATGGAAACGAGCTCAGGTTTCCTGCCGGAAAGCACGCCAGTGGGCCGTAGGCATTTTTACTACGGTCTGGTGATCGGATGCTTTTTCCTGTCGTGGTTTCTGGGTGTTGTTTATGTCTCGAAAGTGTCTGACTCGATCGGGCGAAAGAATGCGTTGCTGGTCTGCCTTGGGGGGGCGTTGGCCGGATATGCGCTGACCATTGTGGCGCTTTATCTCAATAACCTGCTTCTGCTGATCGTCGGCCGTTCGATTACCGGGTTCACTGCGGGCAATCAGCCCATCGCGCAGGCAGCGATGATCGATGGCAGCACTGACGCGTCTGACCGGGACCGAAACATGGGCTACATCGTGACAGGTGTCAGCTTTGGCCTTGTCGGCGGGCCGATCATCGGCGCAGTTTTGTCGGATTCGGCGCTGTTTGGCGGCTTTGCCACGCTGAAAACCCCGTTCTATGGCGCGTTCGTGTTGGTTCTGGTGGCGATATTTCTGGTGCTTCTGTTTTTCAAGGACACCCGAACCAGGCGCGAGCCCTTTGTGTTTCGTCCCCGCGATATTACCGACAGTCTGATCGCAGTTGGCGAACACCCGCTGGTTCTGAAAATCCTGCCGGTCTATTCGTTTTTCATGATCGCCAATGTCACATTCTACGTGTTTGTCGACAATTTCCTGACCAGCGCATTCGGGTATGGGGTCATTGGTGGCAGCGTGGCGATGGTTGTCATCGGTGTGGCGCTGGCTTTTTCCAGTACGTTCCTGGTGAAGCCTGCCCAGGAAAGGTTCAGCAAACACGCGATCATTTACACGTCGCTTGTGGTGATGGTCATTTGCGGGTTTGCCTTTGCCTTCAGCCCAAGCGGTGTATTCAGCTATGTCCCCGTGTTTTTCTTCTATTTCCTGTTCGGCATCGCCTATCCAACGCTGTTGGGCCTGTTCTCCTCAAGCGTCAGCGAGGCGGATCAGGGCTGGGCCATGGGCGTGGCCACCGCCGTGTTCTGTCTTGCGGGGGGGATCATGTCACTGATCGGTGGCGGGTTGATGAGCATCGATATCCGCGTTCCCTATTACATCGTGGTCGTAGCGGCGGTCCTGGGGCTGGTCGGCATGCACCGTCGATGGAAAGGCAAAGAGATCAAGGCGCTTTTAGCCTGAGATCGTCTCAACCGTCAGGTTGCCATTGGTGTAGACACAGATATCTGCTGCGATGGCCATGGATTGCCGGGCGATGTCTTCTGCGGATTTGTCGCTGTCCATCATGGCACGCGCGGCGGCCAGAGCGAAGTTGCCTCCCGACCCGATGGCAGCCACATTGTGTTCGGGCTCCAGTACGTCCCCTGCCCCGGTGATGACCAGCAGATCCCTGCCGTCTGTCACGATCAGCATCGCCTCAAGCTTTTGCAGATACTTGTCGGTGCGCCAGTCCTTGGCGAGTTCAACCGAGGCGCGGGCCAGTTGGCCGGGCGTAGCCTCAAGCTTGGCTTCGAGCCGTTCCAGCAATGTGAAGGCATCCGCTGTCGATCCGGCAAAACCTGCCACGACCTCGAACCCTCCGGGAGACAGGCGGCGCACCTTGCGCGCAGTGCCCTTGATCACGGTTTGACCCAGACTCACCTGACCGTCGCCGGCAATGACGACATGACCGTCCTTCTTGACGCCGATAATCGTTGTGCCGTGCCAACCGGGAAAGTCGTTATCTGCCATGATCGTCTCCGCTTTTGCTGGCGGTATATATGGGCCGGACCGGTTGTTGGCGCAACCCATTGCCAAACTGCCCAAAAGATATGCAAAAAATGCAATTCGGGGTTACCGGACCAGCAATTGTGAGTCCGGCCAAGCGGTACTAGATGAGGCTCACAACCGACAACGGGTCGGCTGTTTCTTCAATAAGGACTGCGCACATGGCAACTACAGCTAATATTCATGCGCCGCTCGGAGCAGCTACCATCCTGCACGTGGCGGACGTTTTCATCAATGCATTCGACAATGTTGTCGCATGGAATGAAGCCCGTAAAACACGGAACCTTCTGTCGGAACTCAGCGACACGCAGCTGGACGATATCGGTCTGAGCCGCGCGGATATCGCAAAAATCTGATCCAACCGACAGATCGCCAAACCGAACCAGCCGCCCGGATTTCCGAGCGGCTTTTTCGTTGCTCAGCTCTGGACGTATTTCCCGGCAAGATCGGGCAAAAAGGCCTCGACCGCAGCAGTTGCAATGACGTGCAGAGTGCCAGTCCCTTCATCAGCGACATCCAGACCACCTTTGATCGCGCGAACCTCGGCCCGGCCTCGCGGCAAGTCGGCAGCAACCAGCTCGCAATTCACCTGTTCCGGATTCTGAACGCCGATTGTCACGCGCACGCGCATTTCGTTGTGATCGATCCCCAGCTTTGAAAACAACGTGATGGATGAATGATGCAGCGCGTCCTGTACCGCGCGGCGGGCTGCTTTGGTATAATCCTGACCATAAAGGTCATTGCCAGTGCCCATTTCCAGGATGATCCGCTTTTCACTCATTGCGCCGGGTCCATGTCGAAAGAAACGATCAGTGCGGCGTTGGCGATGACCGTGTGGCCGTCGCCATGCGGTTTTTCGATGTCCAGCCCACCCTTTGTGACAGTAATGTTGGGCTGGCCATAAGGGAAAACGGCTTTGAGGGCGTCGGTATCCACTTGATCCGGCTGCTGCACGCCGATCTCGGCATTGATGATCATCGCCTCTTTCGGGAAACCAAACAGCTCGGCCATATTGACTGAGTTGTGCCACAGCGCGTCTCTGATCGCCCGCAGAGATGCTTCGGTATAGTCCATCCGGCGCAGGGATGTGCCCATCCCGAATTCTACAAGAACGCGCGTTTTCGCCATTGGTTTCCCCGCCGATTCAACAAAAAAGGCGCCCCGATCTGAGACGCCTTTCGAACAATCCGTTATCGCCAGATCAGATGGATTCGTCGATCCAGCTTTGCAGCGCGGCTTTGGGGGCAGCGCCTGCGCGATTCGATACAACTTGACCGTCCTTGAAGATGAACAGCGCCGGGATGCCGCGCACGCCCATGGCGGCGGCAGAGTTCGGGTTGTTGTCCACGTCCACCTTGGCGATCTTGACCTTGCCGCCATATTCGGCGGCCAGCTCTTCCAGTGCCGGACCAATCTGCTTACAGGGTCCGCACCATTCGGCCCAGAAATCCACTACAACTGGAACGTCCGAGTTCTTGACTTCGGCGTCAAAGGTTTCGTCGGTGACGGCTACGGTCGACATATTATGTCTCCTGAATGATATGCGCTTGGGCTGTGAAGGTAGGGGTGGCAGTAGGTAAGGTCAAGATATCTGGGTGCAGGCCACGGCATCCGTCACAAGATCGTGTGGCAGCCACATAAGATTTGCCGTTCTTGTCCAGAGGATTGCGGTGCGTATCTTATGGTTTGGATAGATCTGCGACAGGGCCTGCGCATACGCGCCCATTTGGCGAAGCAACCCTTCGGGGCAATCTTCGACCCGGTTCGGAACGGTGGCATTTGATTTGAAATCAATCACATGGACTTCGGTGTCTGTCACGATCAGGCGGTCGATAATCCCATACATTCGCTGCCCGTTCAGGTCGGCAGTAACAGGTATTTCGGCCAATGTGTCCTGCGTGAAAATGTGTCGCAGGCTTTCGGATGCCAGTACGCCTGTGACTTCGGTCAGCAATGCGCCCTGATCCTCTTGCCTCACCTCGGGCAGCAGGCGGGCACAAAGCTCTGGCCAGTGGTTCTGCGTGACTTTGGGCAGATGCTCAAGCAGCAGGTGCACGCGGGTTCCGCGCAGTTTGGCAGCGTCTTCATCCAGACCAGCGTCACCCGGCAACGCCTTGGCACCACCCAGATCCGAAGGGCTGATATAGGCCGCCGGTACAACTGGTTCTGGTGCGGGGTGCAGGAACATGTCGGGCAGTTCTGAATGTTTGGCCAATGCAACTGACTGCTCGACCAATGGCAACCCATCCCAGTCGCCATGGGACAGCCGACGTTTATCTGAACCAGGCAGTTGCGTTGCCCCGGCCTTTTCCATCGCCGCTTCTACCATCTGGTACCAGCTGTTGCCATCTTTACCCAAATCACCCGCCGCCGCCACGATCAGCCACTTTTCGGCCCGTGTTAGAGCCACATATAGCAGGCGAAGCCGTTCGTTTTCCTCGCGGGTGCGCGCCTCTGACCGGGCGTGAGTGATCAGGTTTGGCGATTGGTCTGCCGAAACCTTCCACAGCGGTGTCCCGTCTGCCACCATGATTTCGGCGTCGCGTGGCGGCTGACGTTTGCCGGTATCCGGCAGAATGACGATCGGAGCCTCCAGACCTTTCGAGCCGTGCACCGTCATCACCCGGATCATATTGCCGACCCCGCTCATCTGTCGTTTGATTTCCAGATCGTCGGTCTGCATCCAGACCAGAAATCCCGTCAGGCTGGGGATATCCGTCCGCTCGTAGGCCAACGCCTGCGACAGCAGGGCATTGATACCGTCTTCTGCCTCGGGTCCCAGTCGGCCCAACAGGTTTCGCCGCCCGTCATGTCGGGTCAGAATGCGTTCGATCAGGTCATAGGGGCGCAGAAAGTCGATCTGACTGCGCAGATCGTTCAGCACGGCCAGGGTTTTGGGGAAATCGTCGGCGCGTCTGCGCAAAGCAGCCCACAGGAATTGCTCCTCCCGCCGATGGGCCAGATCGAAAAGCTGCTGCTCGGACCATCCGAACAGTGGGGATTTCAGAACTGTCGCCAGCGACAGGCTGTCTTCGGGCGTGGCCAGAAAGCTAAGCAGCGCAGCCAGATCCTTGACCGCAAGTTCGGCACCCACTTTCAGCCTGTCCGCCCCGGCGATGGGAAGCCCGGCAACCTTGCAGGCGCGAATGATTTCGGCAAACAAGTCGGACCGGCGTTGCACAAGGATCAGAAAATCACCCGGTTGCACTTTGCGTCGAACAAACTGGCCCTGCGTGTCCCCGTCTTCAGGGATCGTTTCGCCGCCATCGATCATTTCTTTGATCGTCTCAGCCACCCGTTTGGCCAGAATAACGGTATGATGCCGCGATCCGGGCCGGTCCACCGGATCGGTCCAATCCCCCTCTTCCGCGTCTTCGACTTTCTCGACGACGGGCCAAAGATCAACCCGACCGGGCAAATCGGATTTGAAGGCGCGGTGCTGGCTTTCCTTCTGAAATCCCGCATCGGCGCGGTTCTCAAAAAGCGTGTCGACCAGAGACAAGATCGCGCTGGAGGATCGGAATGAATATTCCAGCGTCGAATCCCACAGTTTAGAGCCTGATTCAGCGAGTTTTCGGTCAAACTCTTCCTGCATCCGGTCAAAAGCTTGCGGGTCGGCGCCCTGAAAGGAATAGATCGATTGCTTTTTATCGCCGACCACGAAAATCGTGCGCTCGACCCCTGATCGGGCCCCTTCCCCACTGGTGAATTCCTGAGCCAGTTTTTCGACCACATCCCATTGATCGGGGCTGGTGTCTTGCGCTTCGTCGACAAGAATGTGGTCGATACCCCCGTCTAGACGGTACAGCACCCATTCGGCCACCGCCGGGTCATTCAGAACCTGACGTGCGCGCAGGATCAGGTCGTCGAAATCCAGCCACCCCCGCAACTGCTTGCGGCGTTCATATTCCGGTAGAAATGCAGCGGCAAAGCGGTGCAAAACGGCGGTTTTCTGGGCGGCAACCAGCGCCAGTCGGCGTTCACGCGCGGCCTCGACCCGCAGCATGAGAGCTTCGAGTTGAGGCATCCGGTCCGCCAGCGCACCTTCGCGAAGGGGTTTGGTGGGAAAGCCGTTGATCTTGGCGGTAAACGGTTCTTTTGCGCCTTTTCCGGTCAGCAGCACGTCTTCCAGCATGGGCAAGTGAGCCAATCGTGCGTCGGTGAACCCTGCCAGCCTTGCCGCAGCCTTGGCATTATTGCCTCCACTTTCGAGCAATACGGGCAGCATTGATTGGATCAGCTGGACCTCACCACCCTGAAAAACGCTTTGGAACAACGCATTATCGTCGAAATGCGAGGGCAGTTCGAAGCGTTGCAGAAGATCAGACCAATCCAGTTGCCGCGCGAACAGGTTGCGTTTCTGGGTGATCGCCGCAGTCAGCTTGTCAAAGCCTGTATCGGTGACAAACCGGGCCACGTCTTCGATCAGCCCGGCCTGCGGGCCTTCTGCAAAATCTTCAACAATTTCTTCCCTTAGCAAAGCTGCCGCACGGTCTTCCATTTCCGAAAACTGCGGGCTGACCCCGGCCTCGAGCGGGAAACGACGCAGCAACGAGGCGCAGAAAGAGTGAATTGTCTGAATCTTCAAGCCACCCGGCGTCTCAATGGCGCGGGCAAACAGGGTGCGCGCTTGGGCCAATCGATCTGAATCGATGGTGCCAGTCACGCCCAATTCGGCCAGGTCCTTTTGCAGCCTGGCATCTTCCAGCATGGCCCATTTGCCAAGACGGTCAAACAACCGGTTCTGCATCTCGCTGGCAGCGGCTTTGGTATAGGTCAGGCAAAGAATGTGCTGCGGTTGGACGCCACCCAGCAGCAGGCGCGCCACCCGATCGGTCAGAACCCGTGTCTTTCCAGACCCCGCATTGGCGGCCAGCCAGGTCGAGGCATCTGGTCGCGCGGCCTGCACCTGCCGTTCGGTTGCTTCGTTGCGCGCGCTCATGTCAAATCCTCGGGGCGCGTTTCGGCTGTCCGGTCCCACTCGCCGAACCTGGCCAGATGATCATAGTCACCGATATCCGTATCCTTGTGTAGCATTCGGCGGGACGAATACCCCTGATCAGATTCTAAATAAGCCGAAATCAGCTCTTTCAGCTCGGCTAGAACCTTGTCGGCGGGTTCTTTCAGCAGCGGCGCGGGCACCTCTTTATAGGCACCACCCATCCCGATGAAGATCGCCTCTGCCACCGCCATCGGGTCAAGCCCTTCGATACCGCCCTGCTCGGCCATTGCGGCCTCGATCAGCAATTGCTTGTCGAATTTGGACTGCTGGCTTTCTGTCGGAGGCGCGCCGGTTTTATAGTCGATGATCCGCAAGGCCCCCCGGCTGTTGTGATCGATCCGGTCGGCGCGCCCTGTTATGGTGAAATCCAGCGGGTTCAGCACCAGCTTCATCGCCGCTTCAAAGGCCACTGGCCCGCCATCACCCCGGCGCGAAAGTTCGGCGCTGATAAAGTCGTCTGCGTTCCGTTCCAGTCGCGCAAGCCACAGGTGCCGCGCCGTGGGCCAGGCGACATGCTGCTCCAGCAATGCGTGCGCGCGCTTCAGGAAATTCTCACGCGTCAGCAAGGCGTTGTCGAGCACGCTATCCTTGACGAAATGTTCGAGGATTTCGTGGATTACGATCCCCCGCAGCAACGCGTCGGGTGCCTGGACAAGCGGGTCGAGAGGTTTCAAACGCAGCACATGCTTGGCATAGATGGCATAAGGATCGCGAATTAGCCGCTTGATTTCCGTTACTGACAGGTGACGTGGACGCGCGGCAACTGGCGGGCGCGGGGATGGGCGTTGCGCGGGGTCAATGCGCGGCGCGTCTTCCAGAGCGTCGGACCAATTCAGCCAGTTTTGGCCACGGGCGCGCATTTCGGCCAGCGCTTGGGGGCCACCCTGCTCAGGCAGGCCTTGCAACAGGTTTGTCAGCCGGTTCACCCAACGGGACGGCACCGTTTCCGCATCGTCCGAGCGGGTTGCGCGGGTTAGCCAGACCTCGGGCGCGCCGATGGCCTGTTGAAAATCATGCGCCGACAGGCCAATCCGCCGTTCGGGCAGCAACAACCCCGCTTTGTCACGCATCTGCCGGTTCAGCCAGGGGTCAGGAGCCGGAGCTTCTGGCCAACTGCCTTCGTTCAATCCGCCAAGGATCAACAGGTCCGCACCTTGTACCCGCGCTTCGAGTGTGCCCCAGATCATGATATGCGGATGTGGCGCGTCGCGGTCGCGGACCTCTTCCCCTGCAAGCAACGCGCCCAGAAGATCGGCAAAATCATGGGCTGTCATCGGCCCGCCATGTTGCGCCTCATCCCTGAGGGAATTCAGCACTGCCAGCGCTTTTTGACCCGCGTTCTTGTCCCAAAGCGTGCCGGTTTCACCTGCACTGCCGGCCGAGATCGCCTCGGCAAGTGTTGTGAGCCGATCTACCCAGTCGGAAAGCGCCAACTCGCCACAGATCTGTTGATCGCAGAAGTGGTGAACAACCCAGTGGGCCCAGCTTTCGGGGGCTTCTTTGCGTACTGCAAATGCTGCGAGGCTGGTGCCATCCGGAAATGGCGGGCCATTGCGGCGCAGGTCCAGTTCCAGATCACGCGTGTGCAGCAAATGGTTACCGCGTTCACTGCCGTCATGGCACAAAGGGTGTTTTAGCAAGGTAAGCAGCGCCTCGCCCTCCAGACGGCGCGTGAACAGACCAGCCACATGTCGCAGAAACCGGCCCGGAGGCGAGAGTTGCAGCGGCAGGCCGGCGCTGTCATCCGCCAGAATGTTCCACCGGTCCAGCGCGGCGCTGACCTGACGGGTCAACATGCGATCGGGCGTGATCAGGGCGGCGGTCTGACCGGTTTCAGCAGCCTGTCGCAGGCGCAGGGCAATGGCCAAAGCCTCGTCCCGCGGTGATTGCGCCTCGACCAGTGTCAGGTCTTTGGTTGCGCCGAGTAGATCAGCCAGTTTCGGGCCTTCGCTCATCCAGGCATCGGTGATCGGGGCCGGGCGCAAAGCCAGGGAAACCAGACGGTTACGGGCAGGCGAGGGGGCGTTCAGGTCTGTCCAGGGGGTGATCTGGCCGGGTGACAGGCCCAGCCCGCGCATCAACTTGCGAAACCGGTATTGCGGATGATCTTCCGAAGTCAACGCATCATCCAACCCTTCCCAAACGTGATCCGGCTGGTCGAAATCGTATCCGGGCAGTACCAGCGCCCCCTGCGGCAAGCGCGCGACGGCGTCCATCAGCATCAGCGTGGTGCCGCGCGAACCGGTTGACCCGGCCAGAATAACCGGATGCAGGGGGGGGGCGGTCTGCCAGCGGGCGATCAGGTTTTCGACCACGCGACGTTGGCGGGCTTGCGCATCCATCACCTGCGAGCCCGTGTCAATGAAATGATCTGCGATACCGATAAAGGTCTGAGCCCGCGCCCAATGGCCGGACATGTCGCTGACATCCAGCCCCCGGATCGTGTCCGGTGACACACCTTCGCCCTGCATTTCGTCAATCAGCGCCGCCAGACTGTCGGACAGGTCAAAAACCGACGACCGCGCGGCCAGATCTGGTTGTTGTTCCAACAATTTGGCTACCAGCTGCGTCAGTTCCAGACGCCGCCGAAGGGGCGGAATGGCAGGTGGAATATGCGCCAGATCAGCGCTGTCCCCCAGATCGGTTAACAGCGAGATGCGGGGCAGCAGGCAAGGTGGCCCCTGATTGAACAGATCACGTACGCGCCGCTCCATGCGTCGCGTGTTCAACACCAGTTCCACCCGCGCCAAAGCATCGGGCGGACCTGAACAACGCCGCTTCAGACCGTCGACCAACGCCTTGGGGAAATCCGTACCGGGCGGAACAGCGAAGACGCGGGGAAGGGGTTCGGGGTCAAACATCGGCCAGCAAATCCTCGGCCAGAGCGATCCCATCGGGGCGACCCACGTCACACCAGCGCCCGGGATACTCGATGCCGAACAAACGCCTCTGGTCGTGCATCTGGTTCCAAAGCAGGTTCAACGAAAACGCCGGCTGCGAGATGGCGTGCAGCCCTTGTGTCTTGAGGATCTGCGCGCCCCCGTAAACCAAGCCGGGCCCACGCGTGATCCGCCCCGCCCGATCAGCGGTAAAATCACCGGGCCCGTCGTGACCTATGGCCTGCGCAGTTGGAACACACATCAAAAGCGCATCCATGCGGGCCGGATCCCATGCGTTTTGCAGCAGTTTCAATGGATTTGGGCCGGACCAGATTGCGTCAGTATTCAGGGTGAACACTGGGTCGGTTCCCAGCAATGGCAGGGCTGCGCGCAATCCTCCACCAGTTTCCAGAATCTCCGGCTCCTCCCGCGATATCAGAATGCCTTTGGGCCCGAGATGCGCGTCGAGCTGATCGGCGTGGTAATGCACGTTTGCAACTGTGCGAACAGGGCCAAGGTTGTCGACAAGATCCAGCGCATGGTCGATCAGGGGGCGCCCGGACACTTCGATCAGCGGTTTGGGTCGGTCCTTGGTCAACGCGCCCATACGGGTGCCAAATCCGGCGGCAAACAACATTACGGCAAAGGGTGATCCGGTCATTGCGGCCTCAGCCTGGCCAAATTCTGAGGTGTTGGTCGGGGCAGAGCGTCGTGCAGTAGCGAGGCCACGGAAACAAGGGCAGGGTGTTCCAGATCCCGCATGAGGTGCGACCAGACCGCCGGGATCATGTCCAGATATTGCGGCTTGCCGTAATCGGTTGCCAGTCGCGAAAAACCGCCAAGGATGCGAAGATTTCGCTGCGCGCCCAATACACTGTACGCGGTCCGAAACTCGTGATCATCCATACCTGACCCTGCAATATAGCGGTTGATCATCTGCATTTCTGTTCCGACCGAAACATCGCGGCGAATGTCCTGAAGCAAGGACACCAGATCATAGGCGGGGTGCCCCAGCATGGCCAATTGGAAATCCAGCAATCCGACGCGCCTTAAGCCGTCGCGCTCGGGCAGCCAAAGAAGGTTTTCCGCGTGATAGTCCCTTTGAATGACAACTTTGTCCCCAGAGGTTTCTCGGTGCAGAATATCGGCAAACCGAAGTTCGAACCGGTCCAGAACGTCATGATCAACATTGCCCTGAATTCCAGCAGCATATCTCGTAAGCGCCAGCGTCGCCAGATCCGTCATCAGGGCCGGGTCGTAGGACGGTAGCGACAATAATGGGGCCTGATGCAGGTGAAGCAATACGTCTGTTGCGGCCTCGTACAAAAAGCGTTCTTTGGACGGGTCTTTTTTCAGAACACGTGCAAACAGATCATCACCCAGATCTTCCAGCAGCAGAAATCCATATTCAGCGTCTTCTGCGTAAATCTCGGGCGCACTCAGGCCAATCGAACGCAGATACTCAGCAACACGCACAAACGATTCGACGCTTTCGCCCTTGTCTGGTGGCGCATCCATCAGGACAGCCGTTCGCCCACTGACCGGATCGGTAACACGTTCGTACCGGCGGTTCGATGCGTCGCCGGCCAGTGGTGCACGCGTTGCCCCGGCCCAAGGAGTTTGTGCAATAAGGGCCTCTGCCAGGACTGTCCTGTTTGTCATCCTGCACTCTCCAGCTTTTTTACCCATTTCGGATCGGTCCATGACAAGGACACGTGGCGGGTATCTTCTGTGTCAGGGTCTGTTTCGAAGGCCAGCTTTAACGAAGCGGCAGGGGCTAGTGCGCCCAGCTTTTCCGGCCATTCCACAAGGCAGATTGCTGTGTCAAAGGCATCGACCAAACCCAGTTCATCCACTTCCTCTAACGCGTTCAGCCGATAAAGATCGCAGTGCCAGATCTCACCGGCAGGGGTGTCATAGGTCTGAACCAAAGTGAATGTGGGTGACGGCACATCTTCCGGTTCAGGCATAAGTGATTGAATGAGGCTGCGTGCGAAATGCGTCTTGCCGCTGCCGATTGCACCACTAAGCAACAGGACATCCCCATCACTGAGCGAATACCCGACACGGGTCGCAAAATCTGCGGTTTCATCGGGCGATCTGAAGGTCAGGGTTTGGGGGGGCGTCGTCATGGCGCCACAATGACGTTCTGCCCAATCGGCTGCAACCCCGGTTCAGGCGCTGGTCTGTTCCAACGGGGCGGTTTTTGTCAGAAGATCCACGGGTGCAAACCGCACGATCGTCGCACCGTTATGAACCGGTGAAACCGTGCAGTCCAAAGTGATGCCCGACCGCATCCGGATTTCAGCCGTCCACTCCGCCCGGTTATCCCGCATTTCGACGAAATCCCGGATCTCTCCCAGAATCGGCGTAGCAACACAATGCTCCTGCCACCGCCGCGTGACATCGGTGACCGTGTCGTTCTGAAAGCCGATTTCCTGTGCGTCGCCCCAAAGTTTTTCGTAGGCGTAGTTGGTAAGGGCCAGGGTGCCATCATCGGCAAATACAGCGATTGCATCGGCCAGCTTGTCCAATATGGATTGCATAAGATCCATCTCGGACCGGAAGCGGCGCGTCAACGTGATTTCTGCCGTAATATCTTCGAACAGAAACGCAACAGCCCCGTCGGGGTGCGGCCTGCCGCTTACAGAATAAACCGAGCCAGAGGGAAGCGACCATGTTTCGTGGTAATTGCCGCCCTCGGCCGCTTCGAGCAGGTCGTTCATCTGACGCCGCCATGTACGGTAGTTCTTGGGCTCTGGCATCATGTGCTGATCCCTTAGCCGGTCGAAGAAACTGCTGATATTCGGGCGGCAACTGAGGAAATCCGGCGGCAACGTGGTCAGATCAATCAGGGCCGGGTTGAACAGCGCCAGTTGCCGGTTGCGATCGAAAATGGCCAGGCCGATCGAAAGTTGAGCAAACGTCTTGGTCATGGTCTGCACGAACTTGCGTTGCGCGGTTTCCGCTTCGACAATGGCGTTGATGTCTGTGGCGTAACATAACCGCCCGTCTTCCTGTTCGATCTGCGTCAGATCGAACCACAACTTGCTGTTGGACCCAGTCACATCTACCGAAACCCTTGATTTTCCAAGCGACGGCGCATCAGAGGTGCCCGGAAACAGCGGGGCAGTCAGATCGGCATCCTGACCACGCGCCCGGCGAACAAGCGTGACATAAGTCGCATTGCACCATTGCACCTGGCTGTAGTGATCCAGCAACCATACCGGATAGGGGGCCTGTTCCATGGCCAGACGGCTCGGTTCACTCAGCGTGCTTGACCCAGTCGGAGAAATTCTGGCCGGTTCGTGCAGACGCACGCGGACAATCCCGTCGATCCATTCACACACGATTTCGCGTTCGACTGTGCAATCAATGGCCGAGATTACCAGTACATTTTGATCGCGAACCTTTTCGGGTGTTTCGGGGAAGGTGGGGAAATCCCTTTGCAGCAGGCGGCGCAAGTCCTGCCAGCTTCCAACATGTTCGAACCCGGCAAGCGCGATATCGGAGTGGCTGATCAGGTGATCACCATCAAACAGGAATACCGCATCGAACAGGGATGTTGTCGAAAACAAACCAAAGACATCGTCGCGTCGCGTCTGGCGTGGCAATAACCACTGCACGGCAAAGCATCCCGATACCAGGCTGATCGCGGCCAGAATGATCCAATCGGCCATGAATATCCCCAAGGTAGAACAAACCCCGGCTGACTATGGGCAGGATAGGTTAACGGCTCCTTAACTCACACCTGAATGCGTTTGTTGGAACCGGATGGAACCGGCGTGTCACCCTTTTGCGCGTCAATCAGGTTGCGCGGCCACGAGACTTTGACGATCGCGCCTGTCCGGTCCTTGTGATCAGTCAGATGCTGATACGGATCCGTGCCATTTGCGAATTTCAGCTCGGCACCGCTGCGTTCCAGCAACGTTTTTGCGATGAACAGTCCCAGTCCCATGCCTTCGTATTCCGGCCGGGTTCGCAGGTCGGCTTCGGCCCGTCTGCGGCGCATGAAGGGATCACCTATGCGTCCAATCATGTGCGACGGGTAGCCGCGCCCGTCATCCATGATGCTGACGGTGATCCTGCTGTCTGTCCATTCGGCTTCGACCCAGACATTGGCGCGGGCGAAATCCACGGCATTCTGGATCAGGTTGCGGAGCCCGTGAATGATCTCGGGCTTTCGCAGGATCGAGGGTTGCAGCACGTCTCCGCCCTGCGTCGGGCCTTCGGAAAAATGAACGACCTTGCCCCGGTCAACATGCGGTTCGGCGGCTTCGTTCACCACCGTCGAAAGCGGAGCCTGCCGCAAATGCAGGTCATCTTTTCCGGCACGACCCATATCGCGCAAAATGTCGCGGCACCGATCAGCCTGCTCGCGGATCAAGGCGGCGTCTTCCTTGAGGTCGGGGCGGTCGTCCAGCTCTTCGATCAGTTCCGCACTTGTCAGTTTGATCGTGGCCAAGGGGGTGCCCAACTCGTGCGCGGCAGCGGCGACCACGCCACCCAGATCGGTCAATTTTTGCTCGCGGGCCAGCGCCATATGGGTGGCAGCCAGCGCTTCGGACATGGATTGAACCTCGGAACTGACGCGGTGAGAATAAGCACCGATAAAGACGATGGCGATAATAATAGCCGCCCAGTTGCCAAACAGCAGGATTTCCGGAATGTCCAGAAACACTCCGATGTTGGTCCGCAGCGGCAGGTGGAATTCCGCCAGCAGAGTGGTCAGAACAATCGCAACAGCCCCGACAATCAAGGTCGACCGTGTGCTCATCACATTGGCGGAAATCGTGACCGGCCCCAAAAGCAGAAGGGCAAAGGGGTTGTTCAGACCGCCCGTCAGATACAACAAGATCGACAGTTGCAGCAGATCGAACAGAACCATCAGGAAGTTTTCGAACTCGGACATCCGCTTGTTCTGTGGAAACAACAGAATGGCAGTCAGGTTACCCATGACCGAGATCCCGATGGCCAGATAGCACAGGCCCAGTTCCAGCTGCACGTGATAGTATTGCTGGGCCACGGTGATGGCGGTGATCTGACCAAAAATGGCAACCCATCGCAACAGGATCAGGGTGCGCAGGCGGATCCAGCTGCTGCGTTCCTGGCCGCGCCAAAAAGTCTGATTGGAATCTGCCATCGGTCGCTTATGTCCTGTTGCAAAGGCTGGTCATCTTGATAGGTGTCCCGGCCGGAACGATCAACAACCCCTTGCGACCGGAAAACCGAAATGACCCGCCTATACGCAATTCTTGCAACTCTCGTTCTGGCTATTGGCCTAGGTGCGATGTGGCTTTTGACGCGTGGGGGCGGATCCGGCGACCAGTTTGCACAGTGCCGATCCGGGCAGATCGCCGGGGGGACCGCTGCTATCGGCGGGCCGTTTGAACTGGTGAATGGCAAAGGTGAGACGGTGACCGACAAAGACGTGATCACCGAACCCACACTTGTCTATTTCGGATACACATTCTGCCCCGATGTCTGCCCGTTTGACATGTCCCGCAATGTTGAGGCCGTGGATATCCTGAACCAGCGCGGACAGTCGGCCACTGCGCTGTTCATCTCGATCGATCCCGAACGGGACACGCCCGAGGTTGTGGATGATTATGCCTTTAACTTAGGCGGCAAAACGATTGCCTTGACCGGTTCACCCGAACAGGTCAGGGCGGCGAGCAAGGCTTACAAGACCTATTACAAGGCACAGGATAAAAGCGACGAATTCTACCTTGTTGACCATTCCACCTTCACATATCTGGTGACGCCCGAACATGGTTTCCTTGAATTCTTCAAGCGCGATGACACGGCCGAACAGATGGCGGACAGGGTCGGGTGCTTTCTGGACCAGGCAGCGCATTAACAAGGTTGTTTGACCTTTGTTTCTGCGCTGCTATTACTCATGTTTAAGCCAAAGGCATGAAATAGCGGAAAGACCTAACATATGGCAGACAGTTCTCAGCTTGATATCGGCCCTGACAAATCCTTGCTTTTGGTGGATGATGACGAGCCGTTCCTGAGACGTTTGGCCAAGGCCATGGAAAAGCGTGGGTTCGAGGTTGAAACCGCAGGATCCGTCGCCGCAGGCCGCGCAATTTCCACCGCCCGCCCACCGGCTTACGCGGTTGTTGACCTGCGACTGGAGGATGGCAACGGTCTGGATGTGGTTGAGGTTTTGCGCGAAAAGCGCCCTGACAGCCGGGTCGTGGTTCTGACCGGGTACGGGGCGATTGCGACTGCGGTTGCTGCCGTAAAAATCGGCGCAACCGATTATCTGTCGAAACCCGCCGACGCCACCGACATCACCAATGCGCTGCTGGCCAAGGGTGACGAATTGCCCCCGCCGCCGGAAAACCCGATGAGCGCGGACCGCGTGCGTTGGGAGCACATCCAGCGGGTTTATGAGCTGTGCGACCGGAATGTCAGTGAGACCGCACGGCGGCTGAACATGCACCGCCGGACCTTGCAGCGGATACTAGCGAAACGCAGCCCGCGTTGAGACTATAACCTAATCACCGCAAAAAACCCCACTCAGCGTCACTGAAGGGAACACTTTATTTCAGCGCAAAGCTGCTGTGTCAGGTGACGATAACCGATTGGATTGGGGTGTAGGCCGTCCGATGTCCACTTGTCGATGTTATCACTATACCCGGGAGGGGAGTTGAGAAACGTGCAGTTTCCCATCTCCAAGCAAGCTTGTTGTGCTGCAATGTTGTAGGTGGTTCGAAACGTTTCGTTTTCGATAGTCCAAGTTTCGCTTGCGACAGGCAGAACGGCACGCCAGATCAATCTGTCTACGGAGGTGAACACATCCGCTAACTGCTTAACATATTTCGGAATCTCCTCCAGAGGTGTGTCGTTCAGGGCGTCATTAACCCCAACACCCAAGTACCAGACCGGAACATGAGTGATGAGCTCCGGGTGTACCCTTGCTATTAAGCCTTGGGTTGTGTCCCGACTGATTCCCAGATTCAATGCGTTTGAAACGATGTTGCTGGTTAGCCATCCCTCGATGATGGAATCACCAATAAATGCGATTTGAATATTCGGTGACGCTAGAGCTTGGGAAATCGGTCGTTTGTGCAGCCACACCATTGTCTGATAGTGTTTAGTTTCTGTGACGGGAGTATGCGCTCCGGTAAGCTTGCGTACTGTCTTCGCCAGATACCCAGTTCTGATCAACACGGCTGCTAGCGCCAGGATCAGCACCAAATTTGTTGCAAGCAAGATCCGGTTCCCAATCGGCCGTTTCGCGCTCATTTCACCATTTCCTTTAGCTGTTCAGGTTGCAAGTCGCTAAAGTAGCGCGAGAAGCACTGTGTGCCGATCTGTGTAGGCTTTCCTTACTTCGACCGGTGGTCTCAACGTAATCTCCAATCCCTCCATCACCGCTTTATCCGGGCGACCAAAGAATTTCGTCGCCTCAGCCTCGGAAAAGCCCGCGATCTGGGTGGCCTCCATCCAGGCGCTGATCTTGTCGGCTTTCTTGATCTGCCGCTTCACCGTTTTCGGCACCGCGGCTGGCAGGCCGAAGCGGATGTGAATTGCTGCCGCCAGACGGTCATCCAAGGCGCCGTAACCGGGGCCCACAGCGGATTTGACCGGCGAAATCATGTCGCCGATCACGTATTCCGGCGCATCATGTAACAGGGCTGCCAACCGCCACTTGACGGGTGTCTTGGGGGCAATTCTGCCGAAGAGTTCCTCAACCAACAGGGAGTGTTCGGCCACGGAATAGGCGAAATCGCCGCGTGTCTGCCCGTTCCAGCGCGCCACAAAAGCAAGCCCATGGGCGATATCTTCTATCTCGATATCCACCGGGGTCGGGTCCAGCAGGTCCAGCCGACGCCCCGATAACATGCGCTGCCATGCCCTGGGTTGTGTTGCCATTTTGCTATGCCTCGCCTGACCGGACGCGATTGCGCCATATTTTTGTGTTATGATGTACCTGTCTGGATCACTTGCTGCCAACAGTTTCTTGAGCATTTGTGCTTTGAAACGGCGCGCCATGATCCCGACATCAAAACCGAGGGGGGCACATGCTTCTCCCGGTGTGCTCCTCTCGACCGTGAAACGCGAAACGATAGGAGTTTGTCATGTTCAAGCGTTTATTCGCCATTGCCTTGACCTTTGGAATGGCCGCGACCGCCCCACCAGCTTTTGCCCGAAGTTGCGCAGATCGCGACGATATTGTCACCAGATTGCAGGAAAACTACGCCGAAGAATTGGCCTTTGGCGGTTTGCAAAAGACGCGCGACGCGCAATCTGTGATGGAGGTCTGGGCCTCGAAGGAAACGGGCAGTTATACCGTTTTGGTAACCAATGCGAACGGAATCAGTTGTATTGTTGCCGTTGGCACAGATTTTTTTGAAGCGATACCAAAGATAAAAATCGAAGGCACGCCAAGCTGAAAGCGGCCAGCAGGCTTCCGGTAACAGTCTTCAAAGTTGCCACCTGCCCCAAGGAGTGCTAGGGGCAGCCGGGACTGTGATTTACCGAAAATGGAGCGCCTGATGGCCGTGGACTATATCGTTAAAGACATTTCGCTGGCCGGGTTCGGCCGCAAGGAATTGGACATTGCCGAAACCGAGATGCCGGGGCTGATGTCCCTGCGTGCGGAATATGGTGACAGCAAGCCTCTGACAGGTGCGCGTATCGTTGGGTCGCTGCACATGACCATCCAGACCGGCGTTCTGATTGAAACGCTGGTTGCGCTGGGTGCGGATGTGCGCTGGGCGTCGTGCAACATCTTCTCGACTCAGGACCATGCCGCCGCCGCGATTGCCGAGGCGGGCATTCCCGTCTTCGCCATCAAGGGTCAGACGCTGGAAGAGCATTGGGATTATCTGGATAAATCCTTCCTGTTTGAAGACGGTCCGAACATGATCCTCGACGATGGTGGCGACGCGACCCTTTACATCCTGCTGGGCGCGCGTGCTGAGGCAGGCGAAGACGTCATCCCTGTTCCGGGTTCGGAAGAGGAAGAGGTGATCAAGAAGCAGATCGCCAAGCGTATGGCGGCCAGCCCCGGTTGGTTCACCAAGATGCGCGACCAGATTCAGGGTGTGTCCGAGGAAACCACCACCGGCGTGAACCGTCTGTATCAGCTGGTGAAAGACGGCCACCTGCCGTTCCCGGCGATCAACGTGAATGACTCGGTCACAAAGTCGAAATTCGACAATAAATACGGATGCAAGGAATCGCTTGTTGACGGTATTCGCCGCGCCACCGACACCATGATGGCCGGTAAGGTTGCCGTGGTTTGCGGCTATGGCGACGTGGGCAAGGGCTCGGCCGCCAGCTTGCGCGGTGCAGGTGCGCGCGTGAAGGTGACCGAAGTTGACCCGATTTGCGCGCTGCAGGCTGCGATGGATGGGTTCGAAGTGACCTTGCTGGAAGACGAAGTTGCCAGCGCGGATATCTTCATCACCACCACCGGCAACAAGGACGTGATCCGCATCGAGCATATGCGCGAGATGAAGGACATGGCCATCGTTGGCAATATCGGTCACTTCGACAACGAGATTCAGGTGGCTAGCCTGAAGAACCACAAGTGGACCAACATCAAGGAGCAGGTGGACATGATCGAGATGCCTTCGGGCAACCGTCTGATCCTGCTGTCTGAAGGCCGTCTGCTGAACCTTGGCAATGCCACAGGTCACCCGTCTTTCGTGATGTCGGCTTCGTTCACCAACCAGGTTCTGGCACAGATCGAACTGTTCACCAAAGGTGACCAGTACGAGAACAAGGTCTACATCCTGCCCAAGCATCTGGACGAAAAAGTGGCCCGCCTGCATCTGGATCGCATCGGCGTGAAGCTGACGAAGATGGATGCGGATCAGGCGGCGTACATCGGTGTCAAACCGGAAGGTCCATACAAGCCGGAACACTACCGCTACTGATTGTCGTCTGACGATGACGCAGAACAACGGTCGCCGCCGGTTTCTTTACTCGGCGGCGTTCTTTGTTTTCAGGGTTCTGGTTGTGGTGATCGTGCTGGGCGGCGGCGGCTGGGTGCTGTTGGCGCATCCAAAGACACCGGTGCCATCGCACTGGAACCCGTTGCGCGACCTGAAAGTCAGCGCGCCGGTCACGCCGGTCACCAGGTATCAACTGAACCGCGCCGTGGCGGACGAAACCCAGTGTCGGGCTACGTTGGCCGAAGCGGGGGTTCATTTCGAGGCGATGGAGGATCTGGTCATTGACCAGAACTGTGGCATTGCCGCACGCGGCCTTCTGACCCGACTGGCCACCTCGCATATCGAAGCCGTTGAAACCAGTTGCGCCACGACATTGCGGCTGGCGATGTGGGAACACCATGTCGTGCAGCCGGTCGCGCACGAACTGCTTGGAACCGGTATTGCCCGATTGCGCCATGTCGGAAGTTACAATTGCAGGCGCATGCGCACCCTGAAGGGTGAAAACAACGGATGGAGCAGCCATGCCCGTGCGGACTCGATCGATATCATCGGTGTAGAGACGAGCGATGGCCGCGTGCTGACCCTGTTAAAGGACTGGCACGGCTCTGGCGCCGAACCCGCGTTCCTGCGACAGATCTGGCGGGGCGCGTGCGACTGGTTTCGTGTGGTTCTGGGCCCGGACTTCAATCGCTTGCACGCGGATCATTTCCACCTGCAAGGTTCTGGCTGGGGGTACTGCAGATAGGTCTTGCATTCTGTGCCTTCCAGCCCCCGTTAAGGGGGAGGAAACGCAGTTTTTTATCCTTTTTGGCAGACCTGTGACACGTCTAATCTCGGCTATCGGTGATTGGTGCCGGATTAACGGATTAAGGAGATTAGGACATGGGCAAGCGCGACGAGCTGATCGCCAAATACGCTGAAGATCTGAAAAACAAATGTGGGATGAACCCCGATATGGACCTGCTGACCAAGGTCACAATCGGTTGCGGCCCGGCGATTTATGACGCAGATGCGGCAACTGTTGCAGCCAGCCAGGAGTCCGAGTTGGAAACCGTCAAAAACAACTTCCTGATCAAGAAACTGGGCTTGTCCGATGGTCCCGAGCTGATGGCAGCGATCAACAAAGCCATGGAAACCTATGGCATGTCCGAGCGCAACAAATACCGCGCCGTGGTCTATTACATGCTGACCAGGCATTTCGGAAAAGAAGCCGTTTACGGCTGATCTTTCCGCGCATTCCTGAAACGCCTGTCGCCTTCCCGGCGGGCGTTTTGTATTTGAGTTGTTTTTTAAGGACTTGGCGTTTGAAATGCTGGGCGCGGGTGGGCTAAGGTCAAACCGTGACCAGGACGGTCAGAACCAGACATTTCCATACGCGTGTGGTGAGTAGGGAGCACGCGGGGGTAGGGAAGGTTCTGCATCGTCAGGGCCTTCCCTCATTACTTATCTGAACTCTTTTAGGATACGCGCGATAAGGTTTTCTGCGCTGTCAGGCTGAACGGTTGAATTGTCGTCCGCATTTCCGCCGCTGCCTTCCAGATAAACCTCGATCCGCCCCGGGCGCGTCTTGCTGCCCGAGCTTGTGAAGTCCCGTGCGATACCCCCAAGTGCATCGGCGGCCATCGCGGCGTTTTCGGCGTCATCGGGATGGTAAAACCGGACCTGAGTTTCTCTGACCCGGTATCCCACCCGAGCTGTTGCCACCACCGTTGCCTGACCTCGGGCAAGCAGTTCCAATGCCCGGTTGCTGGTCTCTTGCGAAACTCTCGACGGTACAAAAAGCGAGACCTCCAGACCAATGGCTGGCGCCAAAAGAAGCGGTTTCACCTCGGTGTAGGGTCGATTGGCGGGTGTGTCGATCTCTTGCGGAATGGGATCATGGGCTATCTGTGATGTCTGCGATAATCCGCCCTTGTTCAGCGGATTGAGATTGCGAAATCGTGGATCAAACCGGGCTGGAATCGCGGCTTGAATGTCTGAAGCAGTTGCGACGGCCAACATGGGTTCCATCTGTGCAGGAATGAAAATCTTGGGCGGCGTTAAGGAAACTTCCGGCTTCTCCGTTGCCGCTTCAGGATTCGGGCCGGTTGCAAACTCGCTTTCCGGCATGACAGTGTTTTCCGGTTCCTGGGCGGGCGTTGCATCGGATTGATCCAAAATTACCGGATCGACGGACTCGCTATTTGGCTTGTCCAAGGGTTCGCTGACGTCGGCGGGGATTGAGAAAGGCTCAGGCTCGGAGGCCCCTGAAACCAAAAGATCCTCTGGCGAAGGGGCGTCTTTCGGGTCCGGCAGGCTGGTGGTTGCAGCCTCAGGCGGTTCTTCGGGGACCAGAAAGGTTTCAGAAAGCGCATTCAGAACAGCCTGATCTTCTGCGTCTGCGGATGGCCAGTCATCAAAAAGATTTGCAACGACCCATTGCAAGGCGGCCCCACACAAAAGGGCAAGCAGTACTAACGCGACCCAAGTTTTCCGTTTTTTTCTGACGCGCGGTTTGTCCAGATATAGCGAACGGACCCGCTCGGAAACGATCTGCTCAGTATCTGTATCATCCGGAGGGGGAGGATTGTCTGTCTGGACAGATGTCGAAACAGGTTCTTCCTGCGCCTTCGCAAGCACCGACGCGCGCTTCTCCCGCGCCTCTTTCAGGCGCGCTTCCCAGGTTTTCGTGCTTTTCGCAGCAACGGTGTTATCGAGTGTCCCGTTGCCGTTTTCAGTGTCAGACACGGGGTTCAAACTTTCAAAACATATCGAATTTATCCGAACAACACCAAGCGGTTACGGCCAGAGCAATCATAACCTTCAGATCCCTACCCGGTGTAGCCCTTGGAAACATAACACCTTGCCGGACGTTTGAGAAGTTTTGCACCTGATACAGAACGGCAGGTCAATCCGGCTGCGTTTCACCCAAGGCGCAGACCACTTTCCATTGATCGTCTGTTACCGGCTGAACCGACAAACGAGAGTTTTTCACCAGCACCATGTCGGAAAGCCGTTCGTCGGCCTTGATCTGGTCCAGTGTCACGGGCTTGGAAAATGGTCGGATGGCCTTGATATCCACGCATTCCCAGCGCTCATCATCGGTGGAACTGTCGGGATGTGCCTCGGCGCATACCTCGACAATACCCACAACCGATTTGTCCTTTTGAGAGTGGTAGAAGAACCCCCAATCCCCAATGGCCATCTGACGCATGAAATTGCGCGCCTGATAGTTGCGCACACCGTCCCATTCCTCGCCCGTGTCCCCCTTGGCCATTTGCTGGTCCCAGCTCCAGGTCGAAGGTTCGGACTTGAAAAGCCAATACGCCATCAGCCGATCACCTTTTTCCAGGGAATCAGCTCAACCGACTGGAACAATCCTGCCTTTGCATAGGGGTCATTATCTGCCCAGTTTTGCGCAGCAGCCAGATCTTCGACGTCGAGCACAACCAGCGAACCGATCATGGCGTCGCCATCCAGCAGCGGCCCTGCCTGCGATACAACACCCGTTTCTTCGATATAGGCCAGATGGGCCGCGCGATTGTCCAGCCGGGTTTGCAGTGCCCCGGCTTTGTCACGGGCGATGAGTGCGATCTGCATGTTATTCCTCCTTGAGTGGGCGATTGAGCAGATTTTGGATGGCCTCGGTTACCCTGTAGGCACCATGGCTGAGATCCGCCACAGTTGTACTGATGGGCATGTCCAGCCTTTCCCTGACGGCAATCTCTGACATGGCGCGCGCAGTGGCGACGCCTTCGACGGTAGTATGTTGGTCAAATGGTTGGTTCAGACCCAAACTAAGGCCAAAACGGTAGTTTCGGGACAGTTCTGAGGAGCAGGTCAACACCAGATCCCCAAGCCCGGACAAGCCCATCAGGGTGTCAGGACGCGCGCCACGCAGGGTGGCAAAGCGCTGCATTTCCGCAAAACCGCGAGTCATCAACGCGGCCCGGGCGCTGTCCCCCAACCCCGCGCCGATTGCTGCGCCGCAACCGATGGCCATGATGTTCTTCAGCGCCCCGCCAAGTTCAGCACCTATGGTGTCAGTGGTCCGATAGAGGCGCAGATTCGCAGTGGCCAGTTTGGTCTGCAATGCTTTGCCAAGATTCGTATCACCGCAAGCCAGCGTTAACGCAGTGGGCAAACCGCGCGCTATGTCATCAGCAAAACTGGGTCCTGTCAGCAAAGCGATCGGGGCGTCGGGGACAACATCCCTGATGACCGCAACGGGCCCGAGGCCAGAATCCAACTCTATCCCCTTACAGCAAGCGACCAATGTCTTGCCGCGCAGCACCGGGGCGTGATCCTGCAAGGCGCTGCGCAATTGCTGCATAGGAACAGCCAAAAGCAGAATGTCAGCCTTCGACGCCTCAGCGATATTTGCGGTTACGGCGATGTTCGTGGGTAAGGAAACCCCAGGCAGCCGGGTGGAGTTTTCGCGCGTCTCGTGCATCTGCCGCGCCTGATCGGCGTTTCTGGACCACAGCGTTACCGGCCCGTTGCCTGATAGCGAGATCGCCAAAGCGGTACCAAACGCGCCGGATCCCAGGACAGATATGTTCATGCCTTGGCCCCTTTCTTACCGCTGCCCAGCATGGCCGGGCTGCGTTTATCCAGCGGCCAGCGGGGGCGGGCAATCAGGTCCAGACCGTCGCGCGCGCCGGTGCGAAAGCGTTCAAGACCCGCATAGGCAATCATCGCGGCATTGTCCGTGCACAAAGCCAGCGGAGGTGCCGTAAACCGGGCACCTTTCTGGGCACAAACAGACTCTAACGCTGTCCGAATGGCCGAATTCGCCGCCACCCCACCTGCGACCGCGACAACGGGATCAACAGGGTTGTGATCAAGGTACAGATCAATCGCGCGGCGGGTTTTCTCGGCTAATGTGTCCACAATGGCCTGCTGGAACCCTGCGCACAGATCAGCACGGTCCTGACGGGTCAGCCCACCCTTATCGGCCACGATCTGGTCGCGCATCCGCATCAACGCTGTTTTCAGCCCCGAAAAAGACAGGTCACAGCCGGGCCGGTCGAGCAGTGGCCTGGGAAAGCGGAACCGCTGGGGATTACCATCACGGGACTCAGCCTCGACAGACGGGCCGCCGGGTTGCGGCAGGCCCAGCAGGCGAGCGGTCTTGTCAAAGGCTTCCCCTGGCGCATCGTCGATGGTGCCGCCCAGGCGGGTAAACTGCTCGGGGGTATGGGCGATCAGGTATTGGCAATGGCCGCCCGACACCAGAAGCATGAGGTAAGGGAAGGCGATGCCGTCCGTCAGGCGGGGTGTCAGGGCGTGACCGGCAAGATGATTGACGCCAATCAGCGGCAGGCCCGTGGCGGCGCTCAGCCCTTTGGCACACATGACACCGGACATGACCCCTCCGATCAGACCGGGCCCGGCGGTGACGGCAATGGCGTCCAGGTCGCGAAGTGACAGACCAGCGGCCTCCAGCGCCTGCACGACGCAGACATCCAGCTTTTCGGCATGCGCACGGGCCGCAATCTCGGGCACGACACCGCCAAAGGCGCTGTGCAGATCGGTTTGACCGTGCACCACAGAAGACAGGATTTCGGCTTTGGCACCTTCGGTCTGGCGCACGACCGCTGCGGCTGTGTCGTCACAGCTGCTTTCCAAACCCAATACGGTAAGTGTTTGCACCATCACCCTGATCCGTTGCATCATGTATATACGGCGGGGTATCACCCTGCGCGGATGCAAACAATCCTGAAGGGTCAAGGCGCCACACGTTGTTTTTGTTGATGACCCGCCCTCGCTCCGCCTCGGAAAGGTTTGTCGAGCAGCTGCCAACCGGCGTCAGATCCCGGGTTCAGGTCCTCTATTCGCCGATCATGGAAATCCGGCCTCTGCCAGTTGCGGTGGATACCAAAGGTGTAAAGGGACTGATCTTTACATCGGCCAATGCGGTGAATGCGGCGGTCTCGAAAGGTGTTGACCGCACTCTGCCGGCCTATTGCGTGGGACCCGCAACAACCGGTACCGCGAAAGGGTATGGGTGGCAGGCCAAGATGGTTGGAACCACGGCAGAAGAATTGGTCGGGCATCTGCTCAAGCATCGGCCCAAAAGCCCCCTTTTGCACCTGCGGGGTGAGCATACACGGGGCAATGTCGCTGGCAGCCTGACCGAATCTGGTCTGACCGTTCGGGAACAGCCGGTCTATCAGCAGCGATTGTTGCCGCTAACACCCGAGGCAACCGAGGCCGCCAGAGGAGATCAGCCTATTATTGCTCCGCTTTTCTCGCCGCGTACGGCGCGACATTTTGCCGATATCTGGGCCGGATCAGCCCCCCTTTGGCTGGTTGCGATCAGCCAGGCTACGGCTGATCCCCTTTATTCCTTGGGCTATGAGCACCTGAAGATCGCAAAACATCCGACACCGAAGAAAATGCGTAAAGCTGTTAAAAAGCTTGCGAAACATGTGTTGCGGGTTGAGGGAGGCGAGGTCCCCGATTAACTTAACCTGGGCTGTTATTCATCTGAATTTGGATTCGATAAGGGGAATATTGCGGTGGCTGGTAAGAAGAAATCCGATCAAAAGCCGGTGGAACCCCTCCTAGCGGATGATGCAGTTGAAACTGATCTGCGGCAGGACGATACGCCTGTTGACCCGACTGAACCTGTAGAAGAAGACCTGTCCGAAGCCGAAGCCGAAGCCGAAGCCGAAGCCGAAGCCGAAGCCGAAGCCGAAGCCGAAGCCGAAGCCGAAGCCGAAGCCGAAGCCGAAGCCGAAGC